>JACPQP010000278.1 GCA_016190465.1 Chloroflexota bacterium | reverse complement strand
GATGCCCGCGGCATTCTCGCGAACCTGCCCCACCGTCAGCAGCGGACGCTCCGTGGCCTTTCCACTGGGGTCTACGATCAACCCGGTGCCGCCGCCGACGACGACGATGGGTCGGTGGCCGCACCTCTGGAAGTGCGCTAACCCCATGACGGCGACCATGTTGCCGACGTGGAGGCTTGACGCGCTTGGATCGAAGCCGCAATACACCGTCAGCGTCTGCGTGGCCGCCGCTGGCTCGAGCCCGGTCTCGGTCATCTGGTAAAGAAAGCCACGCTCGGTCAGGACGCGGATGACGTTCTCGGTGACGGTGGAAACGAGTGCTTCGATCATCACAAACGGTCTCCTTTGCGGCGCTTCGCCGTCGTCGAAAAGTTGCTGCACCCCTATCATACCTGAGTCGCGCCCGCCGCGGCCAGTACGATTTCACTCGCACCGCGCGACGCTATTGATTGCTCTTGCCCGGTTCGAGTAGAATGGGCCGCAAGCGGGGCGACGTCCCATCGAACTGATGAAGGAATCGAACTGATGAAGGAGGTGACTGGCCCAGACGCGTATCGGGTCGCCGCCGCGCATCGCGCTCGCACCACGATTCAGCAGGTTTGGGAATGCATGGATAGGTGAAGAACGAAATGAGTGAGGGAGGTCGAATGTTTCCAGGGATGAGTCGCAAGCCCATCACGCGCCGGGGGATCCTCCGGGGCCTGGCCATCACCGCGGCGGGGGTCGCGGCGATGCCGTTGGTCCAGTCCTGTGCGCCCGCGCCGACCCCGACTGCGGTGCCTCCGCCGAAGCCTGCCGCGCCGGCTCCGGCCGCGCCGACAGCCACTCCCGCGCCGGCCAAGCCGGCCGCGCCTGCGCCGACCGCGACCACCGCGCCCGCCAAGCCGACCGCGGCCCCGGCCGCGCCGACGCCGACCGTGGCTCCTGCCGCCAAGCCCGCGCCCAAGGCCGAGCCGGTCACCATGAGCGTCTGGTGGCGCGTCCAGCCGATCCCGCAAGGTGCGATCCAGGTCTTCGAGCAGACGCACCCCAATATCAAGATCAACCTGGGCGACCTCGGCGAGGCCGTCTACGGCACGCCCAAGTACACCACCGCGGTCGCGGCGGGCAAGGGCCCGGACATCGCCTACCAGAACCGCCACACCTTCCGGCAGTTCGCCTCGCGCAAGCTCTACCGGCCCGTCGAAGACCTGATGCAGCGGGACAAGATCAACAAGGAAGACTTCATGGCCGGCCCGATCCGCGACCTGACCTGGCAGGGCAAGCTCTACGGCCTGCCGCATACGGCCGGGACCCGCTACTTCTTCTGGAACCGGAAGCACTTCCAGGAGGCCGGGCTGGATCCGGATAAGGGGCCCGAGACCTGGACGGACATCGAGGAGATGGCGCCGAAGCTCGTCAAGAAGTCGGGGAACCGGTTCGAGCGCCACGGCTTCTTGCCGAACTTCCCGCCGGGCCTCACCGACCAGCTCCTCATCATGGCGATGGAGAACGGCGCCGAGAGCACGGACGCCGAGAACCGCAAGATCCTGATCGACACCGATCCGTGGGTCGAGGCCCTCACCTGGTGCGTCAACATCATCGACAAGGTCGGCGGGGGCTACGGCTCGGCCGCCTCCTTCATGGAGGGATTCGCGGGCCAGCCGGTCGATCCCTTTGCCCAGGGCAAGGTGGCGATGACCTCCTACGGCAACTGGATGATCGAGACCTACGCCCAGTTCCCCGACCTGGAGTATGACGGCGCCGGCGCGATGCCCGTCTCACCCAAGATGAAGGGGAAGAAGGTCAACTGGTCCTGCGGCTGGACGTTCGTCATCGACCCCAACACGAAGCTCTTCGAGCCGGGTTGGGAGTTTGTCAAGTGGATCATTGGGCCCGAGTACGTCAAGGCGGCGGGCACCGTCGGGCTGGGGCTCAAGCAGAAGGACTGGGAGCGCCAGAAGCTGCCGGGCAAGGCCATCTTCGCGCCCACGCCGCCGGTCTACCGCCCGGCGATGGAGGTGATGGCGAAGGAGTACTACACCCAGTTGCCGCCGCGCCAGTCCAAGATGATGCAGCGGTACCTGGAGTCCGAGGACTTCGCGGTGGGCTGCGGCCAGATCGCCGGGCTGTCGGCGGCCGAGCTCTGGACCGGGTTCAAGAACGCCTGGGAGGCCGCCCTGACCAAGAAGTCCACGCCGAAAGAGGCTCTCACCAACGCCAAAGCCGACGTCCAGAAGGCGCTGGATGCGGCCTGGGTGGACATCGGGAAGAGTTAGCGTGGGGGACAAGGCCCTCACCCCCTGCCCCCCTCTCCCAATCCTGGGCGAGGGGGAGCGGCCTCCCCTTCCCCCAGGATTGGGGGAAGGGGCTGGGGGATGAGGGCCGTCTCTCACCACGACCAACCATTCCTGCCCACTCCGGAGGGCAGCTTCCCTGTCCCTCCAGGTGAGGACGGGGTTGGGGGCCTCTCCCTGCGTGGGAGAGGGGGTGAGGGGGAAGCCCCGCGGACACCCGGTGAACACTCCGCGGTAAGCGCCCCGGACCCTCGCCTGGCAGGACGCCGCCTGAGTAGGGGCTGGGAGACAAGTACCGAGGGGAGAGTGTGACAGCGATGCTCTTACAGAAGCGCCGCCTCAGCATGAGGACGCAGGAGGCGTTGACCTGCTACCTCTTTCTCCTGCCGTGGGCAATCGGGTTTCTCGCCTTCGTCATCGGTCCGGTCATCGCTTCCTTCGTCCTGAGCTTCATGGACTACTCGGTGGTGACCCCTCCTCGGTTCGCCGGTCTGAGCAACTACACGGTCCTGTTCGGCGAGGATACTCGCTTCGGCCTCTCGATGGGAAACACCCTCTACTACGTGGGGATGTACGTTCCCCTCCACCTGCTGGTGGCGATCGCCCTCGCACTGTTCCTGAACCAGCAAGTCCGGGGCATGCCCGCGTACCGGACCCTCTTCTACATCCCCTCCATCGTGCCGCTGGTGGCCGGGGCGATCCTCTGGGTCTGGATCCTTCAGCCCGAATGGGGACTCATCAACTCCCTCCTGAACCTGCTGGGGATCGAAGGCCCCCTGTGGCTCGCCTCGACCGAGTGGTCGAAACCCGCGCTGATCGTGATGGCGCTGTGGGGCTCGGGGTCGGCGATGATCATCTTTCTGGCCGGCCTCCAGGGGGTGCCCCAACACCTGTACGAGGCCGCCGAGATCGATGGGGCGAACCGCTGGCAGCGATTCGTGAACGTGACACTCCCGATGTTGAGCCCGACCATCTTCTTCCTCCTCGTCCTCAGCGTCATCGGCTCTTTCCAGGTCTTCACCACCGCCTACGTGATGACCGGTGGCGGACCGGCCGAGTCGACGCTGTTCTACATGCTCTACCTGTACCGTCGCGCGTTTGTGTTCTTGAACATGGGTTACGCGGCCGCGATGGCCTGGATCCTGTTCCTCGGCATCCTGGCCCTCACGCTGGTGCAGTTCACGTTGGCCAACCGTTGGGTATACTATGAGGCGGAGCGGAGGTAGAGCGATGGCTCAGCAAAACCTGATGCGGATGCCGTCCGCGGCCGGAGTCCTCTCGCGGACCGCTTCGATCCGACGCGCGCGTCGGTACCTCGGGCGAGTGACCACCCACGCGGTGCTGCTGGCCGGCGCGATCGTCTTCGCCATGCCCTTCATCTGGATGGTCAGCACGTCGCTCAAGGCCGACCGCCAGATCTTTCACTGGCCGCCGGTGTGGATCCCGGACCCGGTCATCTGGGCCAACTATCCGGATGTCTTCCTGTACGCGCCGCTCCACCTCTACTTCATCAACACGATGATCATCGCCGCCGCCAACGTCTTCGGCGCCGTCTTCACGTGCTCGCTGGCGGCCTACGGCTTCTCCCGAGTTCGGGCGCCCGGTCGCGACGCCATCTTCATGGTGATGATCAGCCAGATGATGATCCCGGCGATCGTCACCCTGGTCCCCCTCTACATCCTCTATGCCCAGCTCGACTGGATCAACACCTTCCTGCCGCTGACCGTCCCCGCCGTGCTGGGGACGCCGTTCTACATCTTCATGCTGCGGCAGTTCTTCCTGACACTGCCGATGGAGACGCAAGAGGCGGCGCTGATCGACGGCGCGAGCCACCTGGGTATCTGGTGGCGGATCATCATGCCGCTGTCTACTCCCGCGCTCGCCACCGTCGCGATCTTCAGCTTCATGTTCGCCTGGAACGATTTCACCGGGCCATTGATCTTCCTCAACGGCCGCGAGAAGTTCACGCTGGCGCTGGGGCTTCAGGCCTTCCTGTTCGAGCGTCGGACGATCTGGGGGCCACTGATGGCGGCGTCGACAATGATGACCTTCCCGATCATGGTGGTGTTCTTCCTCGCCCAGAAGTACTTCGTTCAAGGAATCGCCCTGACGGGCATGAAAGGGTAGCCGATGAAAACTGCTCTGCCGATCGTCTTGCTGCTCGCCCTGGTAGGCCTGTCCATTGTCGCCCGGCAAACCGCCACCCAACCGGCGCCGACGGCCAGCGTCGCTCCGACGCCAACCGGCGTGGGGCCAGCCGAAGCCTCGACGGCCACCCCCCTGGTCAACGACGTGCGGCTGGGTCGCGCCGAGGTGGCTCCGGGTGAGAATCAGACGCTTGCCATCCGGATACCGGTCAGCCAGTTGGTGGTGTGGTCCTTGAGCATCCAGTACGCCGGCGAGCAGAAGGAGTACTTCAGCGACACCGGCAACGGGCAGTACGATTTCACCTGGACGGTACCCGCCGACACGCCACCGGGCGAGGCAACCTATCTGCTGGTCGGGGAAGACTCGGGTTGCGGCTGCGCGGGTTCCAGCCGCATCGGCCCGTACGACGGCAAGTTCCGCGTCGTCGCGGCCGGCCAGTGACGATTGTTGACAAGTGGCCCGGCACTGTGTTAGGATTCGACCGGAAGTAAGGAGGTGGTGTGGAGATGGATAGTACGCGTTGCCGAAGGGCGATCGCCCTGCCATCCGACACCACGGTGGGGGTTGGCTCCTAACTTTTCCCCACACGCGTGGGGATGGGCCGGGAGTCGCCGTCACCCAAGTGTCGGGGCGAAGCGGTCGCGCTTCGCAACACCAAGCACGTGAGGGGAGGCCCGCAAAGGCCTCCCCTCACGTGCGTCTTGCGCCCCACGCGTGGAGGCGCGACCTCCCCCAACCGCCTACCCCGCGTCGGGGGAGAGGTCCGTCTCTGGCTCAATCCCTTCGCGCGCTGCTCCAGGAGTGTCGCCCATGCCCACACGGCTGCCACTGCGAACGGGAGCCGTCGGAGTCTCGCCGCTCGCTCACCCTCCCGTGAGACCTACCCGATGACTGTACCCGACGCCCGGCTTACGCCTCCAGCCATCCGTGCCCATAGCCTCGGGCCAACGATCGGGCGGCAGATCGTCTGCTTTCGAGAGATTGGCTCGACAAACCACTGGCTACGCGAGGCGGCACGCCGGGGAGCGGCCGAAGGGCTTGCCGCGCTCGCCGAGTACCAGCGAGCCGGCCGTGGCCAGCGGTCGCGGCGGTGGGTCGCACCGCCCGGCTCGTCGATCCTCTGCTCGGTCCTGCTGCGTCCGCCGATCCTTGCCCGCGACATCTTCCTGCTGACCATGCTGGCCGGAGTGGCGGTGGTGGATGCCCTCACCCCCTGGCCCCCTCTCCCACGCTGTGGGGGAGGGGCTGCCCCCTCACCCCCTGACCCCCTCTCCCACCCGGGGGAGAGGGGG
>JACPQP010000277.1 GCA_016190465.1 Chloroflexota bacterium | reverse complement strand
GGCCGCCGAGCTGCTCCGGCCACTGCTCGAAGGTGGCGAGTTTATCCGCTTCTCCGCGGTGACGTTTGTGCTGCGGCTGGGGCTCTACTTTCCGGCCGGTCTCTACAGCGTTTTCTGGGTTCGCGACTTGCAGGCGTCGGATGCCTGGATCGGCTGGCGGACGACCGTGGGGAACGTCGCGCTGATGGTGGGATACTACTTCTGGGGGCGCGTGGCGGCTCGTCGCGGGCACCTGCCCGTGCTCGTCCTGGCGACCGTTGGCCTGGGCGCCTACCCACTGTTGACGAGCCTCACGACGCCGAGTCTCCTCCCGCTGTTGCTGGTCGCCGCGCTCATCTGGGGCCTGTTTGCCTCGGGCATCGACGTGAGCCTCTTCGAGGGGCTGCTCGCCGTCACGCCGGACGATCGGCGACCGCACTTCGTCGCGATGAACACGGCGCTGGCGAACCTGGTGGCCTTCGGCGCGCCAATCGTGGGAGCGGCGGCCGCCCAGCAGGCGGGAATCCCACCGGTGCTGTTCGTCTCGTCGGTCTGTCTTCTGGCCTCCGCCGCGCTCGTCGTCCTCTGGCGACAAAAGCGGGGCTGACCTCTCCCGCCGTTCCTGAGCTGGACCCGCCGTTCCTGAGCCGAGCCTGACGCGGGAAGGGAGGACGGTTCCCCCTCTCCGCGTCGGAGAGGGGGCAGGGGGTGAGGTCCGTCCCCCTCTCCACGTCGGATCCACTTAGGAACGGCGGGGCAGGGGGTGCCCTGACCCCCTGCCCCCTTACCGACGCGGGAAGGGGGAGCGGCCACCCCACTCCCCGATGCGGGGAGGGGGGAAAGGGGGGAGAGGTCCGGCCCCGTTCCCCCTGCCGCCGTGGAGGGGCACTATGCTTCCCGGTCTTCCACCGGCCACGCGCCCAGCGTCACCGTGATTTGCTGCGTCTTGCCGTCGCGGATGACTTCGAGCGTGATCTGGTCCCCGACCCGTTTGGTGTCCAGATAGGACGAGATGTCGGTCACGCTCTGGACCTGCCGCCCATCCATGGTCACGATGACGTCTCCACCGCGCGGGACCTCGCCGCGAACGCTGGCACCGCGTAGTCCGGCTTTCGCGGCCGGGCTGTTCGGCACTGCCTCGGCCACCACGATGCCCCGGGTGACCGACAGGCCCAGCTCCTGGGCGAGCGATTCGGTCAGCGCGATGCCGCTGATGCCGAGCCAGGGGTGCTCGATCCGGGCCCCGGTCGTGAGCCGCGGCAGCAGTCGCTTCGCCGTGTTGATCGGGATGGCGAAGCCGATGCCCACCGAGCCCCGGACCGGACTCTCGATCGCCGTGGTGATGCCGATCACCTCGCCTTGCCCGTTGAACAGCGGACCACCCGAGTTGCCCGGGTTGATCGGCGCATCGGTCTGGATCAGGCCGCGCATCGGCCGGCCGCCGGCGGCGCCGTAGTCGCGGTTCACCGCGCTGATGATGCCCGCCGTAATCGTCTGCTCCAGTCCGAACGGCGCGCCGACCGCGAACGCGGACTCGCCGGGGCGAACGGCGGATGAATCGCCAAGCGTGGCGGGCTGTCCCTTGCCGGCAGGGAGCGTCACCTTGAGAAGCGCCAGGTCGCTCGTGGAGTCGCTGCCGACCAGCGTCGCCTGGAGGCGAGCCCCATCGTTCAGAACCGCCTGGATGCGGCTCGCGTTGGCGACGAGGTGGTTGTTGGTGAGGACGTGGCCCTCGCGATCGACGATGAGGCCGCTTCCCTCGCCGCTACCCCCGGAGCCACGGGGCCCCCGGCCGGTCACCTGGATACTCACCACGGATGGCGCCACCTGCTGGTAGAGCGTTGCCAGGTCGGTGGCCGCTGGGGTGGCGGCAACGGTTTGCAGCGCCGCCCTTTCCGCGACGGGCGCGGCGCTGACAGGTGGTGGCTGGTTGTGGAGCCAGTACAGCGTCGCGGCGCTCCCCGCCGCACCTCCACCCAGCGTGGTGACGGCGAGTGTGCCAATCAGCGCGAGCCTGGCCAGCCGCTGCCGGATGCTCGACTTCGCCGGTGCTTCCCGGCGCGCGCTGGGGTCTTCGGATTGTTGGATCGGTGTGCGCTCTTCCATCGTCTAGTCTCCCCGGTGGGCAGTTCGCTGGCGACTTCGCCAGCACCTGCCCACGCACTTAGAAAGTGTGTGCGAATCCCTCACCCCCGACGAACAGTCCAGCTGGACTGTTCGTGCCCTCTGCCCTCGAGCCCCTCCCCCTTGATGGAGTTCACCAGGGTAGGTATCGCGGCGAGTGGTGCTGGGCGACTGAAGTCGCCAGCTACCTTTACGAAGTCGGCCTGCACCGACTCTGTCCCGACCGATAGCCCGCGCAGGCGGGCTTCGTCGTGGTAGCTCGCGGC
>JACPQP010000258.1 GCA_016190465.1 Chloroflexota bacterium | reverse complement strand
GGAAGGGCCGCAGCCCGTCCTGGCGGGGTTTGGGGTGTCCCCAAAACCATCAAAAACTTTCTGATACCTACTCAGCCGCGAGCGAGGGGGTTAGTACTGCGGCATCGGCGCTGGGGCGGGCTTCTCCTTCTCGGGGATCTCGGTGACGAGCGCCTCGGTGGTAAGGATCATCCCCGCGATGGAGGCGGCGTTCTCCAGGGCCGAGCGCGTCACCTTCACCGGATCGATGATGCCCTTCTGGAGCATGTCGCCGTAGTCGTTCGCGACGACATCGTAGCCGGTATTGGCGCTGTTTCGCTCCCGCTGCAACCGGCGAACGTTCTCCAGGATTACCGAGCCATCCTCGCCGGCGTTCTCGGCGATCTGGCGGAGGGGCTCCTCGAGCGCGCGGCGGACGATGTGGGCGCCAGTCAGCTCATCGCCGGTCAACCGGATGCCGTCGAGCGCGCTGGCGGCGGTAACCAGCGCGACACCGCCACCGGCGACGATGCCCTCTTCGACCGCGGCGCGGGTGGCCGAGAGCGCGTCCTCCACCCGGTGCTTCTTCTCCTTTAGCTCGACCTCGGTCGCCGCGCCGACCTTGATCAGTGCCACCCCGCCTGACAGCTTGGCCAGGCGCTCCTGGAGCTTCTCCCGGTCGTAGTCCGACGTGGTCTCGGCGACCTGCGCCTTGATCGCCTTGACTCGTGCCTGAATGGCTTCGGGCTTCCCGTAACCTTCGACAATCGTCGTCTCGTCCTTGGTGGAAACGACCCGTCGCGCCCGCCCCAGGTCGTTCGGGGATGCCTGATCAAGTCGCCGTCCGGTTTCCTCGGAGAGGACCTGGCCGCCGGTGAGTGTGGCGATGTCGAGCAGCATCTCCTTCCGGCGGTCGCCAAAGCCCGGCGCCTTGACGGCGAGCACGTTCATCGTGCCGCGCAGCTTGTTGACCACCATTGTCGCCAGCGCCTCGCCCTCGATGTCCTCGGCGATCATCAGGATGTCCTTACTACCCGTCTGGAGCACTTTCTCGAGGATGGGAAGGATATCGGCGATGGCGCTGATCTTCTTGTCGGTGATGAGGATGGAGGGCTCGTCGAGGACGGCCTCCATCCGCTCGGAGTTGGTGACGAAATAGGGCGAGATGTAGCCCCGGTCGAACTGCATCCCCTCGACGTACTCGGTCTCGAAGCGGAGCCCCTTCGACTCCTCGACGGTGATGACGCCGTCCTTGCCGACCTTGTCCATCACCTCGGCGATCAGGCCACCGATCTCCGGATCGGCCGCCGAGATGGTGGCGACGTGGGCGATGTCCTCCTTGCCCTTGACCGGCGTCGCATTCTTCTTGAGCGCCTCGACCACTCGCAGGGCCGCCTTGTCGATGCCACGCTTGAGCAGCATCGGGTTCGCCCCCGCCGCGACGTTGCGCAGCCCCTCGGTGACGATGGACTGGGCCAGGACGGTGGCCGTCGTCGTGCCATCGCCGGCGATGTCGTTCGTCTTGGTCGCGGCTTCCTTCAGCAACTGCGCGCCCATGTTCTCGAACGGCTCGGGGAGCTCGATGTCCTTGGCGACAGTCACTCCGTCGTGAGTGATCGCGGGAGCGCCATACTTCTTGTCGAGGGCAACGTTCCGACCCTTTGGCCCGAGTGTCGTCTTCACCGCATCCGCCAGCAGATCGACCCCACGCTTGAGCGAGCGCCGTGCTTGCTCGTCAAAGACCAGTTGCTTCGCAGGCATACGTGTTCTCTCCTTCCTGAGTTAGCTCGTGATCGCCAGAATGTCAGATGCCTTCAGGATGAGATGCTCCTCACCGTCGAGCTTGTACTCGGTGCCGGCGTATTTCGCGTACAGAACGGTATCGCCCACCTGGATGTCGAGCGGTTGGCGTGTGCCGTTCTCGAGAACGCTGCCCGGACCGACGGCGATCACCACGCCCTCTTGGGGCTTCTCTTTTGCGGTGTCCGGCAAGACCAGGCCACTCCGGGTGACCTCTTCTTTTGCTTTCGGCCGCACGACGACGCGATCAGCCAGCGGCCGCATCTGAGTCTTGGTTGCCGTGCTCATGCGCGCAATTCCCTCCGATTAACCCTGACGGTTGGAATAGATTCGACGGCTTCGAGCGTGGAATCGGTAAATCGCCTCACTTACCGTCGCTCGAGCCACACTTCACGCACCAATCATGCCCTCGCGGCTGTATGATGGGTATAAGAACGTGGTTGGGGTTCTATAGGAACACGGTGGCACGGCGATTGCACGGAGTTCGACTCCATAGGTAAGGAGGAGACATGCAACCACCGCGCACCGTGGTCGTGGGCGTCTTTGAGTCACGCTCGGCGAGCGACGCCGCGATCAACGAGCTCCGCCGCCGCGGCATCGCGCCGGAGCAGGTGGGCTTGCTGATCCCAGGCGCCGCCGAAGCGCTTGGCCTGGGTGGTGAACAGGGCACCGAGGCCGAGGAGGGAGCGGCGGCGGGTGCGATCGCCGGTGGTGTGCTTGGTGGCGTTGGCGGATGGCTGGTCGGCCTCGGTGCGCTGGCTATCCCCGGGCTTGGTCTCGCGGTTGCTGCCGGTCCGCTGGCCACGGCGCTGGCCGGAGCCGTGTTTGGGGCGGCTGGCGGCGGTGTCGTCGGTGCGCTGGTCGGCATGGGGATTCCCGAGCACGAGGCGGAGTGGTACGGGCAGCGGCTGCGCGCCGGCACGGTGCTCCTGACGGTGCATGCCGACGCACGCTCCGATGAGATTCGCTCGATCCTGCGCACGCTTGGGGCAACCGACGTGGAGATGAAGCCGGGGCCACCAGCCGCACCGGCTGCCCGCCCTCTGGAATCAGGCGAGCAGGTTCAGAGACCGATGGAGATACCCGGTGTGGCGCCGCTTGGGCCGGCGCCGGACATCGGACCTCGACCGGGCGGACCAACGCCGCCCCTCGCCGCGGCGGCGCGGGCGCCCCGCCGGCGTGCTGGTCGGCGATCTGCCGCCGTGGAATCGGGAGCCGCCAGCGAATCAGGAACCGAAGCACGTCAGAAGTCAGAGCGTGCGCCAACCCGTGTGTCGGTCCAGGAACCAGGTCGCGAATCAGGCCCTGAATCGGGGCCTGCATCAGGGATTGAATCAGGAATGGAGGTGCAACGCATGGAGCGATTCGAGCGCGGGGCAATGGAGAGGGTCGAGGAGACCACCTTTGACATCCTCGGCTTTCTGGAGTCCATTCCCGACAGCGTCTTCTACCTGGGAACCCTCGCGTCAGTGCTGACGTCGGTCGGTCTCTACTTTGCCGGCCGCAAGTGGGAGAGCCTGTTCGTCGGCCTCTGGTCACCCAGTGTGCTCACGATGGGGCTGTTCCTCAAGCTGCTCCGACCGTCGCGCGAGCGCGGCGGCATCTCCGCGATGTTTGCTGCCCGGCGGTAGACCGATCAATCGTCGCGGAATCCGCCCACCGGTCGGGTGTGCCGCCGGCCGTTCCTGAGCCGGTGCGACCCTTCAACCCCTCTCCGCTGGCGGGGAGGGGTGTTTTTCTGGTCGAATGCCCTGTGGAATGGACGTGGGGTATACAGGAGCTTCCGACAGTGGGTATGATAGCTGCCGATGCTTGAGTGGAGGCCTCTTTACGTAATGGATCGCTCTCTGACCGATCGCACCCTCCTGATGATCCCCGGCCCGGTTGAGCTGACGACCGACGTGCTTGTGGCGCAGGCGAAGCCGCCGTTGAGCCACGTGGGACCAGACTTTCGCGAGGTCGCCGCGGCGATGCTCGCCCGCGTTCGCGAGCTGTTCGACGCGCCGGGCGCGCAGCCGGTGGTGGTGGCTGGCTCGGGCACGCTCGCGATGGAGATCGCGCTGGCGAACCTGCTCGAGCCCGGCGAGCCCATCCTGATCCTCGAGACCGGATACTTCGCCGCCCGGTTCGGCGAGATCGCGGCGCGCCTGGGCGCCGAGGTGCGCATCGAGCGGGCTCCGGTCGGCCATACCCTGGATCCCGACCGGATTCGCGAGGTGGTCCACCGGCTCCGCCCGAAGGTGGTGACCATCACCCACGTCGATACGTCGACGGGCGTGCGAGTGGACGTGCCGCTCTTCGCGGAGATCGCGCACGAGGTGGAAGCGCTGGTCGTCGTCGATGGGGTCTGCTCGATCGGCGGCGAGGAGTACCACGGCGACGCCTGGGGGATCGAGGTCGGGTTGACGGCGTCGCAGAAGGCGATCGGGGCGCCGCCGGGCCTGGCGCTTCTCACCGTGGGACCGCGCGCCCGAGAGGCTCGGGCGAAGCGGTCGGCGCCCTTCACGGGCTACTTCACCGATCTGGAGCGCTGGTTCCCGGTGATGGAGGGCTACGAGTGGGCCTCGCCGCGCTATTTTGGCACCCCACCAGTGACACTCTTCCCGGCGCTGCTCACGGCGCTCGACGCGTTGCTTGCTGAGGGCCTGCCGGCGCGGGTGCGACGCCACGCCCGGATCAGCCAGGCGTTCAAAGCCGGGGTCGACGCGCTCTCGATGCCGAACCGCGTCACCCAACCCGAGAGCGCCGCCCACACGCTGACGGTGCCGCGGTTGCCGGCGGGGGTTGGGGACGAGCTCGTGGGGCTCATCCGGGCGGAGGGGGTAACGGTGGCTGGCGCTATCCATCCCGAGCTCCGCGGGAAGACGTTCCGGGTCGGTCACATGGGCACCTGCGGTCCGGCCGAGATCCTCACCGCGCTCGGCGCCATCGAGCGGGCGGCCTACCGGGCTGGCGCGAAGATCGCGCTCGGCGCCGGCTTGGCCGCCGCCCAGCGCGTGCTGGTCGATCGCGAGTAAGCCGGAGCTACAGGAGAAACCGCAGATGAACGCAGTCTGCGTTCATCTGCGTTCATCTGCGGCTCCAAACCACTGGAGACAGAAGTACAGGTGATTGGTAGGTGGCTTGATGCAGAGAATTGGGGTGCTTACCAGCGGGGGCGACGCGCCGGGGATGAACGCGGCGATTCGGGCGGTGACCCGGACGGGCCTGGCGAGTGGCTTCGAGGTCTACGGAGTCCCGCGGGGCTACTACGGATTGATCGAGGGCACCTTCACCCCGCTGGGCGCGCGCGATGTCGGCGGGATCATACAGCGGGGGGGCACCATGCTGATGACGGCGCGCTGCCCCGAGTTCCGCACGCCCGAGGGGCAGCGGCAGGCGCTCCAGTCGTTGGCAGCGGCCCGGATCGACGGCCTGATCGTCATCGGCGGCGGCGGATCGATGGCCGGGGCGGCGACGCTCGGCGACCAGGGTTTCCCGGTCGTCGGCCTGCCGGCGTCGATCGACAACGATCTTCACGGCACCGATATGGCGGTCGGGGCTGACACCGCGCTGAATACGGCGCTCGACGCCATCGACCGGATCAAGGACACGGCGACCTCTCATAACCGCGCCTTCATCATCGAAGTGATGGGGCGCAACTCCGGCTTTCTGGCGCTGATGGCGGGAGTCGCCGGGGGAGCCGAGGTGATCGCCGTACCCGAGATCCCATTCGACCCGCAGACGGTGATCGACGCCATCCGGGAAGCGCGACGCAAGGGGAAGCCTCACTTCATCGTGGTCGTCGCTGAGGGGTCACGGTGGAACGGTCGCGAGCTCGGCGACTTTCTCCAGCAACACGCGCCCGCGGACCGCTTCGAGACCCGGCTCACCATCCTCGGCCACGTCCAGCGCGGCGGCTCGCCGACCGCCTTCGATCGATTGTTGGCGACTCGGTTGGGCATCGCCGCCGTCGAGCACCTTCAGGCCGGAAGAAGTGGAGTGATGGTCGGGCTGCGGGGCAACGTGATCGGCGCGACGCCACTGGTCGAGGTGATCAACACGTGCCGATCGGTCGATCGCCAGTTCTACGAGGTTGCCAGGATCCTGGCGCTTTGACCTGTGTTCATCTGTGGTTCCCATCCCGAATCAGCCACAGATGAACACAGATAAACACAGATTTGACCAGATCGCTGATGGCCGGTATCCCTGTGTTGATCTGTGTTCATCTAGAGAGGAGGCTCCCTGATGACCGGTTTTCCGTCCGTTGACCCCCTTGGCGTCGCCGTCGTCGGCTGCGGCGCGATCTCCCGCGCGCACCTGCCGGCGATCCAGGCAACGCCGACGCTCCGTCTGGCCGGCGTGTACGACGCCGATCCCCGACGTCGGGAGGACGCCGCCCGCCAGCACGGCATCCGCTCCTACGAGAGCTGGGAGGCGGTGCTGGCCGACCCTGCCGTGCAGGTCGTCGCTCTCCTGCTGCCCCACGACCTCCACTGCCCCTTGACGCTGGAGGCGGCCGCGGCGGGGAAACATCTGATGGTCGAGAAACCGCTGGCGAACACCGTGGACGAGTGCTCGCGGATGATCGCTGCGGCCGCCCACCACGGCGTCGCCTTGATGCCGTGCCACACGCGGCTCTTCGAGGAGGGCGTCCGTCGGCTTCGACGCTGGCTGTCGGACGGGGCCATCGGGGACGTCTACCTGGCGCAGACGCTGGGCCTGGAGTCGCCGCAAACGGTGAGCGTGCGCCCCTGGCTGGGGGCGGGGAGGAGCGGTGGCGGGGTGCTAATGGCCCAGTCGATCCACGTGGTGTACGTGCTTCAGGCGCTGGTCGGCCCGGTCGAGGAGGTTGCCTGCTTGCGGGGAGGCCGAAAGATCGTCCCGATGCAGCGCGAGGACACTGCCCTGGCCATCCTCCGGTTCACCAGCGGCGCGGTGGCTGAGATCACCGCGACGTTCGGGCAGACCGTCGGCCCGTACGAGCACGCCATCTTGCTGTACGGCAGCGACGGCTACGCGGGCTATCGGCTGAGCTCGCGCGGATCCAGTCGGGCGCGACTGCTGGAATCGCTCTCGGAGCGCCTGTACGGCGACCGCGAGCTGCACACGACCGAGCTCGGGCCCGACGACAACTTCCAGCGCATGTGGGCAGCCTTCGCCGACGCCATCCAGGCCGGCCGACGGCCGCCGGTGACCGGCGAAGACGGGCGCGTCGCGGTCGCCGTGGTCGAGGCGGCCTACCGCTCGGCCGACGAGCGACGGGCAGTGCGGTTGGAGGAGCTGCTGTCATAGTATCGGTGGCAGCGACGACCACCGCGGCGCGGTCGGCGACAGCCATCCCGCCGCCCGGGAGCAGTTCCTCTCCGCCCACAGCGGACTCAGTAGGTCTCGGAAAGTTCACCTGCGTCCCGGGAAGGTCCAGGAAGGGCGGAGCCCGTCCTGGCGGGGTTTGGGGTGTCCCCAAAACCATCGT
>JACPQP010000260.1 GCA_016190465.1 Chloroflexota bacterium | reverse complement strand
CTCTCCCAGAGGGGGAGGCGCGCCCCCCCACCTCCGACCCCTTCCCCCACTTCGGGGGGAAGGGGCCACGTTTCCCCCACTCCCCTGGTGGGCGAGGGGCGAGGGGAGAGGGGGCCACCCCCCACGGGAGCGGGGCAGGGGCACGGACACTCCCTCTGGGCTGTCCGCGGGGCCATACCCCAGACCAGCGCCAGGAACGCCACGGGCAGGATGACCAGCCCGTCGAGCTGCGGGTAGCGGCCCCAGCTCACGTAGTAGGCGGGCATCGTGGAGAGGCAGCCGACGACCGCCGCCGAGGCCAGGCCGGCCCAGGTGCTTCGAAAGAGATGGGTCGCCAGCGCGTAGATGGGGAAGACGATGAGCCCGCTCAGGAGCTGCCCGACGATCAGCACCAGCCAGGGGATCTCGGCGCCGGAGAGCAGGTGGACGAGGGCGACGAGGGTGTGAAAGCCGAAGTGGTAGGTGAAGGGCTGGCCTGGCACCAGTGGCCCGTAGGTCGCGGGGACACCCCCACTCTCGACGATGCCCTGGGCGATCAGGGAGTGGTGGACCGAGTCGACCCAGAGCGGCCACCCCAGATCGCGGATCACGACGAGCCGCAGTCCGACGGCCCAGATCCCCACCAGCAGGACCAGCCAGGACGACGGGACGTCTGGGGGAAGGGGCCGCCTTCTCCCCTCTCCCCTGGTGGGAGAGGGGGTAGGGGGAGAGGAGGTACGCACCCCACGTGCCATCAGCCGCCGAAGCAGCGCCGCCACGCCGAGGGCCAGCAGTCCGACGATCAGGAGGTCGCGGTTCACCGGCAGGCCGGCCAGCGTCGTGACCCAGAGGACCACCGGGAGAAGCGCCGCGCTGGCGCCGATGGCCAGGCCCAGGTGCGCGGCGGGATCCAGGTGGACGTGGGGGATCAACAGTCCCTTGAGCGCCAGACCGGGCAGGATCAGCAGCGCCGCGGCGATCAGCGCCGGCCCGATGGTGGAGGCGCGCAGCGCAAGGAGATCGGCGACGAACGCACGGGCGTCATACTGGTAGAACGCCCGGAAGCTGAGCGCGCCGGTCACGAGGGCGCCGTCAAGGGACCGCTGCCCATCGGGAAAGACGGGCTCGGCGGTCGCCCAGATGGTGAGCGCGTTTGGCTGTGGCGACGCGGTCGTCACCTCGAGCACGTATCGTCGCCCCGCCGACTCCGGTTGCGGCGAGAAACTGAAGCGGACCCGCTCGTTGTGGGCAGTCGTCCGCGGGATGAGGCCCGTCGCCAGAATGGCCGGATCGGCCGACTCCCGCAGGCGGAGGGTCAGGTCATCTGCTGGCGCATCCGGGTAGCGCGCGGCGACCAGGTCGATTGCCGCCAGACCATCGCGGCGAGCGACGAAGCTCTGGGCAACCGTCTGACCCCGTGTCAGTCGCTCGGCCGGAACGGTGGTCTGGTCCTGGACGTTGTCGGGATCGACCAGCAGGGCGCAACCGACGACCGTGACGAGGGCCACCAGGAGGACGAGGGCGCCCGCCAGAGAACTGGTCAGTCGGTGAACCGGTACCGAATCAGGCACTTCAGCGCCGGGAAGCCATCCTTCCAGCTAATCTTCTTTCCCTCGTCTTCGTCCCGCGCCGCGTAGGTGATCGGCACCTCGAGGATGCGGTGGCCGCGCTTAAGCAGCTTGGCCGTCACTTCGGGCTCGAAGTCGAAGGCCCGTGACCGGAGCTTGAGGCTCTTGAGGATAGGGGTCGGCACCAGCTTGAAGCAGGTCTCCATGTCGCTCAGGCTGGTGGCATACAGAAAGTTGGTGACGAGCGTGAGGAAGCGGTTGCCGAGCGCCTGCGTCAACGACATGCGCTTGTGGCGGCCGAGGAAGCGGGAGCCGTACACGATCTCGGCGACGCCGGCCTTGATCGGCGCGAGCAGCTTGTGGTATTCCTGCGGATCGTACTCCAGGTCGGCATCCTGGATGATCACGTAGTCGCCGGTCGCCTCGGCGAGGGCAGTCTGGATCGCGGCGCCCTTTCCCCGATTCTCCGGATGAAAGAGCACCCGGACACCCGGTCGGTTGAGACCCCGCAGAATTTCCCGCGAGCCATCCTTCGAGCAGTCGTCGACCACGACGATCTCTTTGGGGAGGTCGACGGCCTCGACGCGACGGATGACCTCCTCGATCGTGTCGCGCTCGTTGTACACTGGGATCAACACGGAGAGGCGGATCGTTCGGGTGGAGGAGTCTCCGTTGCCGAGCCTGCTTGCCCGCGTCTGGTGCGAGGAGCCCTGCGCCATCACCGTCCAGTCCTCCTTGAACGAACACGGTAGCCGTCAGTAATCAGTTGTCAGCTATCAGTCGCCGAGCGCCTACTCCGTCCGGGTCTGAAACACGAACTGGACGTGCCAGGTGAGCAGCTCGCCCACCACCGGCCAGCCGGCGACGTTCACTGGCACCAGGCGCGGCGACACGTCGTGGACGACGACCGGCAGCGACGCGAGCATCGCTCGAACCGCCCGGATGGTCGTCGGCGTCAGACCGTAACCGTCGAACGCCTCGGCAAAGCCGCTCTTCGCCGGTGCATCCCGGTGGAGCATCCCGTAGGCCAGCAACGCCGCTCGCTCGCCCAGCAAGTGAAACGGCGAGAACTGGTGCCCGCCGCGCGGGCTGTAGAACGGCGGGTAGCTCAGGTAACACCAGCCGCCGGGCCGAAGCACGCGCACGATCTCGGCGAGCACGGCGGACTGGTCGCGGACATGCTCGATCAGACTGGCACACACGACCACGTCGAAGTGCCCGCCGCCGAACGGCAGATGCTCGGCCTTCCCCTGCACCAGCGCGAGGTCCGCTCCCGCTCCCGTGGCCTGCTCTGGATCGAGATCGAGTGCGATCACCCGCGCACCGGCTTCGGCGAACGCGCGGGCGTATCCGCCACGACCACAGCCCAGGTCGAGCCACCGCTGCCCGGCGACCCGGCCCGCGAATCGCTCCAGACGCCGAATGGCGAGCGTCGCCAGGAACGACTGAAGGTCGCGGTAGTCATCCACGCTGGCGCCGCGGGCGCGAACGAGACGGGCCAACCGCACGTAATCGTGAAGGCGCATGCTCTCTCGATTGTCTCGCTCCCGGGTCGAGTATAGCACAGCGCCAGCAGGTCAACAACGTGCAACGGCACCCG
>JACPQP010000252.1 GCA_016190465.1 Chloroflexota bacterium | reverse complement strand
GCCAGCGTGCTCAACTGATCTCCGAACAGGCGGCCCGGGCGGAGGCCGAGGCGGCGCAACGGCGATTCGCTTTCCTGGCCGAGGCCAGCACGCTGCTGGCCGCTTCTCTGGACTACGAGACGACTCTCCAGAGTGTCGCCCGGCTCGCGGTACCCTACCTCGCCGATCTCTGCCTGGTCGACGTGGTCGAGGGCGATGGGACGGTGCACCGGGTGGCCGCGGCGTGCAGCGATCCCTCGAAGCAGGACCTGGTGACTGAGCTGCGGCGTTACGCGCCCGATCCGACTGGGCCAGAAGGGGTGCCGAGCGTGCTGCGTACGGGCCAGTCGCAGCTCTACGACGAGATCCCCCTCTCGCTCCTCTCCGCGGCCAGCCGCGACGACCGGCACCTCGAGATCCTTCGGAACCTGGGCCTCAAGTCCAGCATCATCGTGCCGCTGGTGGCCCGGCAACGGACGCTTGGCGCGATCTCCTTCGCCTCGATGCAGTCCGGATCCCGGTACGGGACCGACGGCCGGTCCCTGGCCGACGACGTTGCGCGTCGCTGCGCGCTGGCGATCGACAATGCCCGGCTCTATCGTGAGGCGCAAGAGGCGATCCAGGCGCGCGACGAGTTTCTTTCGGTGGCTGCCCACGAGCTGAAGACTCCGGTCACCAGTCTGCGCGGGTTCGCTCAGTTGATGATCCGGCAGCTCCATCGAAATGGCACCGTCGATATGCCACGGATCGCCCGCGCGCTCCAGGTGATCGATCAGCAATCGATCAAGCTGTCTCACCTGGTCTCTCAACTGCTGGATGCCTCGCGCATCGAGGCCGGCCGACTGGTGCTCGAGCGGAGGGAGGCAAACCTCGCGCGCCTGGTCGAAGACCTGGCGACGACCGTGCAGGCGAACACGAGTCGTCACTCCCTCGTCGTGCGAGCGCCGGGCGAGGTGATGGCGCTGGTCGATCCTCTGCGGCTCGAGCAGGTGCTGACCAATCTCCTGGATAACGCGATCAAGTACAGCCCGGAGGGCGGGCCGATCGAGATCGCGGTGTCTCAGCCCGCGGCCGACACGGTGGAGCTCGCGGTGCAAGACCGAGGCATCGGGATTCCATCCGAGAAGCGGCCGTTGATCTTCGATCGGTTCTACCAGGCCCACGGGGACGGCCACTTTGGCGGCATGGGGCTGGGGCTGTACATCAGTCGCCAGATCGTCCAGTTACACGGTGGCACGCTGCGGGCCGAGTTCCCGACCGAGGGGGGAACTCGCTTCGTGGTGACGCTGCCGACTGGTTGGTCGCCGCCCTCACCCCCGACCGCCGTTCCTGATCTGGGCCCGCGGGGACACACTCAGGAACGGCGGCCAGGGGTGAGGGCGGCCCCGTTTTCCGAAGGTCAGCTATGACCGAGGCTGCCTGGCGGCGGCGCTTCCGCGCCGCGCGTCTCTCCCTGCCGTCGTGGGCCCGAGATGAGCCGGAGCGGCTGCTCTATGCCTCGAACGCGAGCGGCAAGTGGGAGCTCTCCGTCTGGGACCGCCGCACGACGGTTCACCGCCAGGTCACCGACCGGCCCGCGGGCACGATGCACGGAGAGCTGGACCCCACCGGGGAGTGGATCTGGTGGTTCGATGACGACACCGGCAACGAGATCGGACGGTGGGTTGCGGAGCCGTTCGCCGCAGGCGAGCGCGTTGCCGTTGCGCCTGACGTCCCACCGGCCTACAGCGCTGGCCTGGCGATCGCGCGATCGTTCGCTATCCTCGGCTCGTCGACCGACGAAGGCTCGTCGGTTCACCTCGTCCGGCCGGGTGAGCCGTCAAGGCTCCTGTACACCCACCGCGAGCACGCCGAGGTCGCCGGGCTCTCCCGCGATGAAACGCTCGTCTGCTTGAGCCATTCCGAACACGGCGACAGCCGGCATCCGGCTCTGCGAGTGATCGACCTTGGCGGCCGGCCGCTGGCCCATCTGTGGGATGGGCCGGGGCGCGGCCTCTGGGCGGCGGGCTGGTCGCCGGTGGTGGGGGATCAGCGGCTCCTGGTTCAGCACGAGCGGCGAGACCTGGGACGCCCGCTGCTCTGGAGGGCGGAGACCGGAGACGTCCGCGAGCTGGAGGTCGACCTGCCTGGCGAGGTCGAGGCAGCGTGGTATCCGGACGCGTCGGCGCTGCTCCTGTCTCACGACTACCGGGGGCGAGTCGAGCTGTATCGTCTCGACCTCGCCAGCGGCGCCCTCGCTCGGATCGACACCGAACCGGGCACGATCACCCAGGCGAGAGCGCGACCGGACGGCGAAATCTGGTACGCGTGGACGAGCTCATCCACGCCGGCGGAGATCCGGGCGAACGGGCGGGTGCTGCTCTCGCCCCCCGGCGAGCGCGCTCCTGGCGGCGCGGCCTACTCCGAGCACACCGTTGCCGGCGTCCACCTGTTCCTGGCCGAGCCAGCGGCCCCCCGGCCGCACCCGACCATCTTCCAGGTGCACGGCGGCCCGCACGCGCACGATTACGACGCCTTCGCGCCACGCGCGCAGGCCTGGGTCGACCACGGCTTCGCCGTCGTACTGGTGAACTACCGAGGCAGCACCGGCTATGGGAAGGCGTGGCGCGACGCGCTGGAGGGCAACCCCGGCCTCACCGAGCTGGAGGACGTCGCCAGGGTCCACGATTGGGTCGTCGCCGCGGGGATCGCCGATCCAGGCCGCGTCGTCCTCGCCGGGTCGTCGTGGGGGGGATACATCGCCCTGCTCGGCCTGGGAGTCCAGCCCGAGCGGTGGTCGCTGGGGATCGCCGGGGTTCCGGTGGCCGACTACGTCGCGGCCTTTGCCGACGAGATGGAGCCACTCAAAGCCTTCGATCGGGCGCTCTTCGGCGGCTCACCGGACGAAGTCCTCGACGCCTACCACCGTCGCTCGCCGCTGACGTACGCGGAGCGCCTCCGCGTCCCGGTGATGGTCCTCGCCGGCGCGAACGATCCCCGCTGCCCGATCCGCCAGATCGACAACTACCTGGCGCGCCTGCGCGAGCTGGGCAAGCCGCACGAAGTCTACCGGTACGACGCCGGTCACGGCTCGCTGGTGATCGACGAGAACATCCGCCAGATCGAGGCGCAGATCGCGTTCCTCGCGAAGCACCTCGGGACACCCGCCCCGCTCTAGATCAGCAGCCTCAGGAGCACCGGCTCGCGGCCCTTCTCGACGTACCAGGGCTGCACCCACTCGGCGCCGTACTTCGCGCGCCAGAG
>JACPQP010000255.1 GCA_016190465.1 Chloroflexota bacterium | reverse complement strand
GCCCAGCTCCGCGCGTAACGTAGCGACGGGGCGACGAGGGGACGGGACGCGAATCTCACCACAAACACACGAAGGACCCGAAGAGATGACTCTGTCGCAAGCCCCTTTGTGCTCTTAGTGCCTTTGTGGTAAGCCCCGCGTCGCCGCGTCTCCCTTTCGCGTCTTTCGCTCGTTTCGTGCCTTTCGTGATCCAAACCGTCGCCCCGTCGCCGCGTCGCTCATCGCTCACCCGGCCCGGGGCATGGCGACGATTGGGATGTTGTGGGCGCGCTGGTCTGGCACGATCCAGGTGCCGGCCGCGCCGCGGAGCGCGTCGGCGAGGCATTCCGGCGAGGTGATGAGTGCCGCGCGGCCGGTCTGCTCGGCAAACTGAACGGCGCCCTCGATCTTCGGCCCCATGCTGCCGGGTGGGAACTGACCCGCCGCCAGGTAGTCTCGCGCCTGTCGCACGGTCAGCTCCCCCAGGCAGCGCTGGTGAGGCGTGCCGAAATCGAGCGCCACCTGGTCGACGCCGGTCGAGATGATGAGCAGATCGGCGTCCAGGGTGACGGCGAGCAGCGCGGAGACGCGATCCTTATCGATCACGGCATCCAGCGGGGTGAGCGTGCCATCCTCCTGGCGGATGACCGGAGTGCCGCCACCCCCGGCGGCAATGACCAGGCAGGCCGATTTCAACAGCGCCTGGATGGCGGGTAGCTCCACGATCGCCACCGGCGAGGGGCTCGGGACGACGCGGCGCCACCCCCGGCCCGCGTCCTCCACCATCAGCCACCCGTGGCGGCGGCGCATCTCGGCGGCGCGCTTGGCAGAGTAGAATGGGCCAACCGGCTTGGTGGACCGGTCAAGGTGGGGATCACCGGGGTCGACGACGACTTGCGTGATGACACTCGCGACGGGCAGGGTCAAGCCGCGCCGGCTGATCTCGTTGGCGAGCGTATTCTGGAGCATGAAGCCGATCTCCCCCTGCGTCTGGGCGACGACCGTGGCGAGGGGGAGCTCCGGAGCGACGCTCGCGGCGACCTCGGCCCGGAGCAGCGCGTGCCCCACCTGCGGTCCATTCCCGTGGGTGAGGACGACCTGCCAGCCCCCGGCGACAAGCTCGACGATCTGGCTGGCGGTCAATCGGCTGGTGGCAAACTGCGCGTCGACCGATGCGTGGTCGGGGTTGCCGTCGGAGCTGATGCTCAGAGAGTTGCCGCCGACGGCGACGACGGCCAGTCGGGTCATACTGCCTCCGTTGGCGATCGCCCGCGACATCGCGAGCGGTCCAGTTCCCTTGAAGGGAAAGATGAGTAAATTCTACGGCCGGCCAACGGGGATTGTCAAACCGACCGAGGAGGCCTCTGAGGCGCCTGAGGAACGGCGGACGGCGAGGCGAACCGGCACCACCACCTCACGCGGTGGCGTCGGCGGCATCTGCGGATCGAGTCGCTCGAGCAGCATCGTGACTGCCCGGTGCCCGATCTGGCCGCCGTCGACCTCGAGCATTGTGAGCGGGGGCTCCACCAACGGTGCCCACTCGAGATCGCCGGACCCAACATAGGCGATGTCGTCGGGGATTCTGACCTGCTGGTCGCGCAAGCAGGCGAGTGCGCCGATGGTGAGGCTCGCCATGCCGGCGATGATGGCGTCGGGTGGCCGAGTCTCGTACAGCAGGTCGCGTGTCGCTCGATAGGCGTCGCCGCTGACCCGCAATCCGGTGCGGATCAGCCCACGGGGGATCGGGAGTCCGGCTTCGCCGTAGGCTTCGCGGTAGCCAGCGGCACGATCGCTGCTCGATCCCACGCTTTCCGGCGCGGTGAGGAGCGCGATCCGACGGCGGCCGGTTGCCAGGAGGTGGTGAACCACACTCCTGACGCCCGTGCGGTGATCCGGGGTGATGAGGTCAGCCGCGATCCCGCGCGGACGGCGGTGGACGAACACGATGGGGGTGCCGCCCTGCTGCAAGGCAAAGTAGGCGCGCGAATCGTCGCTGGCGGCGAGCGTGATGACCCCGTCGACCCGCTGGCGATGGAGCAACTGAAGGTGAGTCTGTTCCAGCGACGGGTCATCCTCCAGGGCGCAGATCATCAGGCCATAGGCTGCTGTGTAGGCCTGCTTGCTCGCCGCGTGGATGATCGCGGCCATCGTCGAGTTGGTGATGAAGGGCACCAGCAGACCGAGGGTCTGGGAACGCCCGGTCCGGAGCGCGCGCGCCAGGCCATCCGGGCGGTATCCCAGACGCTCGGCGGCCGCGAGCACACGCTGTCGAGTTTTCTGGCGGACCGGTACGCGCCCGCCGAAGACGTTCGAGACCGTCGACGGGGAGACGCCTGCTTCTTCCGCAACTTCCTTGATCGTTGGCATAGCCGTCCGAAACGCTCCAATTCTGTGACGATGCAAACCTACCGCATCGGGATCGTGGCTGTCAAGCGTCTTGACAACGGCGGGCGAGCGTGCTATGCTGGGGCCGTTTCGTGATTGGGACGATTCAAAATCGTAACGTTCCAGGCGATAATGCGGCTTTCAGGCGAGTCCCGTGTGGTCTAAGGCAGACTGGCGATCGCTCCCGCCCTGATGGGGCGCAGGCCAACAACTTCGGTCGTGTCTGGTGTTCGGCCAGCGTTCACGACGAAGGAGGCGCGGTGACCACGGGTGACCCCATCGTCCAGGCGTTGCCCGGCCGTTGGGCGCAGCGAACCGGACTCGGCTTGCGGCTCTCGCTGCGGCGCCGGGAAGCGCTCGCCGGCTATCTCGCGATTCTGCCCTGGTTCCTGGGCTTTCTCTTCTTCGCCATCGGACCGATCGCGGCCTCCTTCGGGCTCATGTTTGTGAGCTGGGAGGTGATCACCCCCCCGACCTGGAGCGGCCTGGGCAACTTCGAGCGGCTGCTCGGGGATTCCCTCGCCCTCATCTCCCTCCAGAACACGCTCTTCTACACGGTCTTCGCGGTGCCGCTAAACCTCCTGGCCGCCCTGTTCGCCGCGAGCCTGCTCAACGTCGGCGTCCGCGGCACCAACGTCTACCGGGCCATCATCTATCTCCCCTCGCAGATGCCGCTGGTCGCCAGCTCCATCCTCTGGTTCTACATCTTCAGCCCCACCTATGGTCTGGCGAACGGTGTCCTGGGATGGTTCGGCGTCGCTCCCCAGCGGTGGCTCTGGGACGTCAACCTCGTCAAGGCGTCGCTGGTGATCATGGCCGTCTGGGCGTTCGGCGGGGCGATGATCATCTTCCTGGCGGGTCTCCAGGGCATCCCCACGGCGCTCTACGAGGCCGCCGAGATCGACGGCGCCAACACCTTTAGCCGATTCCGCCTGATCACGCTGCCGATGCTTTCCCCCACCATCTTCTTCAACCTGATCGTGGGCATCATCGGCTCGTTCCAGGTCTTCACCAGCGTTTTCCTGATGACCGCCGGCGGACCCGGCAGCTCCTCGCTGATGCTCGTCCTCTACATCTACCGCAACGCCTTTCAGCACTTCAAGATGGGCTACGCGTCCGTCCTGGCCTGGTTGCTCTTCTGCATCGTCCTCATCTTGACGCTGGTCCAGTTCGCCCTGTCTCGCCGCTGGGTGTACTACGAGGGGGAGACCCGATGATCCGCGCGCTCGCCGCCCGCCCCGGGGAGACCCTCACCAGTTTCCTCAGCCGCCAGTCGGTCCGCACGCGCCTGAGTCACCTGACCATGCACCTGTTGCTGCTGGCGATCACCGCCACGGCGTTGCTGCCGATGGTGTACATGGTGAGCACCTCCCTCAAGCCCGAGGGCACCGAGTACGAGTTCCCCATTCGCTGGATCCCCGAGCGCATCGTCTGGGAGAACTACCCCAAGGCGTTCACCTCGGTCCGGACCCTGGTCTTCCTGAAGAACACGCTGCTGATCACGGCCCTGTCGCTCGTCGGCGGGCTACTCTCCGCCTCGCTGGCGGCCTACGGCTTCGCTCGCCTGCGGTTCCCCGGCCGGAGCGTGCTCTTCATCCTGATGCTGAGTACCCTTATGCTGCCGTATTTCGTGACGATGATCCCGCTCTTCATCCTGTTCCGGACCCTCGGCTGGATCAACACGCTGTATCCGCTGATCGTGCCGGCCTTTTTCGGCGGGAGCCCGCTGTACATCTTCCTGCTGCGGCAGTTCTTTCTGACGCTGCCAACGGAACTCGACGACGCGGCGAAGATTGACGGTGCCGGTTTCTTCCGCACCTGGTGGTCCGTGCTGGTGCCGTTGACGAAACCGGCGCTGGCCACCGTCGCCATCCTGTCGCTGGTGCACCACTGGAACGAGTTCGTCGGGCCGCTGATCTTCCTGAACACCGAGAACAACTTCACGCTCGCGCTCGGCATTCGCCTCTTTCGTGACCAGTACACGACATTCCTGAACTACACCATGGCCTACTCCACGATGATGACGGTGCCGATTCTCACCGTGTTCTTTCTCTTTCAGAAGTACTTCATCCGAGGGATCTCGATGACTGGCCTGACCGGTCGCTAGAGCCGCTTGCGGTGGCACCGCCCGGCCGACCTCACCCCCGGCCCCCTCTCCGACGCGGAGAGGGGGCCGGGGTGAGGTCGGCGCCCCCTCGCCGTTGTCGGAGAGGGGGTTGGGGGGTGAGGTCGGCGCTCCCCTCGCCGTGTCGGAGAGGGGGTCAGGGGGTGAGGTCGGCGCCCCTCTCCGCGTCGGAGAGGGGGCCGGGGGGTGAGGTCGGCGCCCCCTCTCTGCGTCGGAGAGGGGGACAGGGGTGAGGTCAGGCGTACCCAATGAAGATAGCGCCTTGGATATGGCGCAGAGGAGTGAGGAGAAGGTGAGCAGATCCCAGTCTACGCAACGCGTGCGATCTCGGCGGATGTTCCTGGCAACCCTCGGTGCGGGGATGGGCGCGGTGGTGCTGGCCGCGTGCGCGCCCGCGGCCCCGCCAACCGCGACGCCGGCACCGAAGCCAGCGCCGACGGCCGCTCCGGCTGCTCCACAACCGACGCCGGCTCCGAAGACCCAGCCATCGGCCGGGGCAACCAAGGTCCGGGTGACGGTGTGGGTCGGGCAGGCGGAGCGGGATGCGCTGGCCAAGATGACCCAGACCTACCTGGAGAAGCAACCCAGCGTCGAGGTCGAGTGGATCAACATCCAGGGCGGAGGGCTTTACGGCCGCGACAAGCTCCAGACGATGCTCGCCGGTGGTGATGCCCCCGACCTGATGATGCTGAACACCGGGCAGTTCGAGGGGCTGGCCGCTCGCAACGTGCTGCGCGCCCTGGACGACTTCGTTCGCGGCGAGTCGTTCGACCTGAACATCTTCTGGCCCCAGGCCGTCGAGGGCTCCAGGTACCAGGGCAAGCTGTACGGGCTGCCGCGCGACATCAGCAACGTCATCCTCTACTACAACAAGGACCTCTTTGACAAGGCCGGAGTCGCCTACCCCACGGGCGACTGGACCTGGAACCACTTTCTCGAGGCGGCGAAGCGGCTCACGCTGGACAAGGACAAGGACGGGAAGGTCGATCAGTGGGGCTTCGCCTTCAACAACATCGTCTGGGTGTGGGCGGGCTTCGTCTGGGCGAACGGGGGAGAGGTCCTGAGTCCGGACCGGAAGCAGTGTCTCCTGACCGAGGCCAAGACCCTGGAGGCCCTGAAGTTCTACTACGATCTGATGACCGAGCACAAGGTGGCCCCGCCGCCGGGCAGCCTGCCGGAACAGCCGGGGGCCAGTCCGCAGTTTCTGAACCAGTCCGCGGCGCTGGGGCTCTTTGGCCCGTGGTATCGGCCGACGATGGTGAACAACCAGAAGCCCTTCAAGTGGGACGTCTCGTACCCGCCGAAGGCGCCGAGCACGGGCAAGCGTGGCTCGGTGGTCTATACGGACCACTGGGGCATGTACCAGGGAACCAAAGTCGCCCAGGAGACGTGGGCGTTCCAGAAGTTCCTCACCAGCAAGCAGGGCCAGCAACAGTGGACCGATCTGATCGGCGCCCGCTCCATCTCGCCGGTCAAGGAGGTTGCCCAGAGCGAGAAGTGGCTGCGCTATGGTGGCTCCTCGGGGGAGATCATCCTGGAGTGTCTGGGGTTCTCGCAGGCGCCACCGGTGAACTTCAGCAACGCGAACGAGGCCGAGAACATCTGGAACGACGAGCTGGGGCTGGTGATCACGGGGCAGTTGAAGGTCGAACAGGCGGCCAAGAACATCTGCACCAAGATCGCGCCCGTTCTGGCGAGGTCATAGGTCCTGCCAGCGCACCGTGGCACTGGCGTCGGCGCCCTCAGGAGCACGCCCTGAGCACCGCCTCCAGCAGTAGCTCGTCCTCGTCCGGCAGCACGGTCCGGGGATCGAGCAGGAGCGCGTCGCGCTCGATCCGGCCGACGACGGGGGGACTCTGGCGACGCAGGCGATGGGCGATGAGCGACGCGGGGACACGGCGGGGGTCAAGGGCCAGCGCCCGGGTGGGCAGCGTCTCGCCGGGCAGCGAGCCGCCGCCAATGGCCGACTCGGCCGCGACGACGGCGCTGGCAATACCGCGCTCGGCGAGCCATCGCTCCCAGTTCCGGGCCCGCTCCTCGATCCGGGCGAGCGGCATCGCGATCATCTGCCAGACCGGAATGCGCTCCACCGCGCTGCCGAGCGTGTAGTGCCGCAGCGTGCCCTCCAGCCCGGCCAGGCTGGCCTTGTCGATCCGCACCGCCCGGGCCAGCGGGTGACGAGCGATCGCGGCGAGCTGGGCCTGGCGGCCCACGATGATGCCCGCCTGCGGGCCACCCAGCAGCTTGTCGGCGCTGAAGCAGACGGCATGGCAACCGGCGGTGATGCTTTCCTGGGGCATCGGCTCGTGCGCCAGGCCGTAGGCCGCTGTGTCGAGCAGCGCGCCACTCCCCAGATCATCGACGAGGACGATCCCACGGTCGTGGGCCAGCGCCGCCAGCTCGCCGATGCTCGCGCTGTGGGTGAACCCCTGGATGCGGAAGTTGCTGGGGTGGACGCGAAGCAACGCGGCGGTCTCGGGACCGATCGCCGACGCGTAGTCGGCGACGTACGTCCGGTTGGTCGTTCCCACTTCGACCAGGCGGGCTCCGCTCTGCCGCAGCACGTCGGGGACGCGGAAGCCGCCACCAATCTCGACGGCCTGGCCCCGCGAGACGATGACCTCTCGTCCGGCGCACAGCGCCGAGAGGGTCAGGAGGACGGCGCCCGCGTTGTTGTTCACCACCAGCGCGTCCTCGGCGCCGGTCAGATCGCCGAGCAGCCGCCGAGTGGCTACCTGGCGCGAGCCGCGCTCGCCCGACTCGAGGTCGAACTCCAGGTTGCTATAGCGCTTGGCGCTCTCGGCGACGAGGCGAGCCACATCGGGCGCCAGGGGGGCGCGGCCCAGGTTGGTGTGGATGATGACCCCGGTGGCGTTGATCACCGGTCGCAGGTGTGGCTCGCGCCTGGCGGCGACCCGCTCGACGACGCGTTGTGCAAGCTGCTCGGGCGGCGGTGACGGCGCACCCGCGGCGATCGCCTGTCGCGCTTCCGCGATTACCGCACGAGCCGCGTCGACGATGGCAGCGTGGGACTCCCCCGCCAGGAGATTCTGGACCGGCGGAAGTGTGAGCAAACGGTCGACGCTCGGCAGGGCCCGAAAGTTGGGTGCTGACATCTTCTCATTCTACCACAGCGGGCGATCGTCGACGATTGCGGATGGCAGCGTCAGTTGCTATAATCGCATCGCGTCGTGGCCGACGCGATGGAGCACAGAGGAACCGTCAGCGGCTGACTGCTGATGCGGATCGCGACGTCCAGGGATTCATCGCGACCAAAGGGCAAGGGATTCGCCACGCTTTGTCGATGGGGACAATCTTGGACGACTGGTATCTTCAGTTACGACAGTTGTCGGCCAGTGAACAGCATCTACTGCGCCGAATTGCGGAGAGCCTGCCGCTCTTGAGCGATCTGGCGCGAGCTGATCTGCTCGTCTATGGCCCCACCGACATTCCCGATACCGCGATTGTCATCGCCGAGATCAAACCTCACACGGTCCCTTCTCTCTTCAACGATTCACTTGTCGGCCGACTGGTGACCAAGGCAGACGAATGGGCGGTCATTCGTGCCCTCACCCGGGGTACCTCATCGGAGAGCGTGACGCGGCTTCGGTCCTACGGGGTCCAGACCGTCCAGCATGCTTACCCGATCCACAGCGAGGGGCGCGTCATCGCCGCGCTGAGTGCGGAGGTCGGTCTGCTGGAGAGCGGACGCCAGCGCCGGAAGAGCATCGTCTTTCGGCGGGCGGTTGCCCAGCTTCGCGACATGGTGCTCCGTGGTCAACTGGAGGGCGCCGCTGGCATCTCGGCGCTCGGAGACCACGACGGCCCGATGGTGATCGACAATCGTGGCAATATCCTGTATATTAGCTCAATCGCCGAGCACCACTATCGGAAGCTCGGCCATTCACACACCCTGCTTCGGACGAACCTGAATAGCCTCCAGACCGATGAGGCCGCGTTCTTCAAGGCGATCGAGACCGGGGCCTGTGTCGAGCAGATCACTCAGGAACACGCCCAGGAACGGACGCTGACGTTTGTCAAACGAGCGGTCCCGCTGATCGCCGAGCCGAGCGACCAGTGGTGGAAGCGCTACATCGCTCGGCCAGACGAGATCGACGGCTCGATTCTGATCACCTGTGATGTCACCGACGAGCGACGAAAAGAGCAGGAGCTGAAGATCAAGTCGGCGATGATCCAGGAGATTCATCATCGAGTGAAGAACAACCTCCAGACGATCGCCGCCCTGTTACGTCTCCAGGCGCGACGGACGGGCTCGCCGGAGATCACCGAGGTCCTTCAGGAGACGATCAACCGTATCCTGAGCATCGCGGTGGTCCACGAGTTTCTGGCCCACGATGAGTCGAGCATCGTCAACGTCAAGGAGGTCTGCCAGCGGATCATCACCGAGGTCGCGCGGAGCACCCTGGATCCAGAGAAGCGGCTGCGTTTCTCGCTGTCCGGGGAGGACCTGTACTTGCCGACCCAGCAGGCCACCTCGTGCGCCCTGATCGTCAACGAGTTGCTGCAAAACGCGGTCGAGCACGGGTTCGACCAGCGGAGCGAGGGCACCATCTCGATCTCCCTGAATGAGGAGGGGAGCAATTCGCGGATCGAAGTGCAGGACGACGGCCACGGTCTCCCCGCGGAGGCCGCCGGCCGGATCGAGAGCAGCCTCGGGCTCCAGATCGTGCGCACCCTCGTTCGCGAGGATCTCAAGGGCTGGTTCGAGTTGCGCAATGGCGACGGCCGAGGTGCCCGGGCGATCGTCACCTTTCCCAGGGTGGCACGAACCGCGGCGCTCCTTGGCGCCTGACGGACGGAATCTCGCGCCAGAGTAGCCGTCAGCACGCAGCACGTACGATGCATAGAAACAGAGGAGGAGGAAGTGGCCCAGACACGAGTCGTGATTGCCGACGACGAGTCCATCATCCGCATGGACCTGAAGGAGATGCTTGTTCAGCTTGGGTACCTGGTGGTGGGCGAAGCGGGCGATGGGATCAGCGCGGTGAACCTGGCGCGCGAGTTGAAACCCGATCTCGTCATCATGGACATCAAGATGCCCGATCTGGACGGGATTGCCGCGGCGAAGATCCTCACCGAGGAACGCCTGGCGCCGGTGCTGCTGCTGACTGCCTTCAGCCAGACCGAGCTCGTCGACGGCGCCAAAGAGGCTGGCGTGGTCGGCTACATCGTCAAGCCCTTCCGGGAGTCCGAGCTCGTTCCGGCGATCGAGGTCGCCCTCTCCCGCTTCCGCGAGTTCCGGGCGCTGGAACGCGAGGCCGCGAGTCTCCGGGAGACGTTGGAGACCCGCAAGCTGGTCGAGCGCGCCAAGGGCATCCTGATGGACACCCAGCAGCTCAAGGAAGCCGAGGCATTCCGGAAGATCCAGAAACTGTCGATGAACACGCGCAAGTCCATGCGCGAGATCGCCGAGGCCATTCTCCTTGCCCACGAAGTGGAGAAAGACAGGGCGTAGTGTCCGTCAGGGCGGGGGTTGGGGCAGGAACGGCCCGCATCCCCCAACCGCCGTTCCTGAGCCGGGCCCCCACTACTGGGGGAAGGGGGGAGGCCCGGGGGCGCGGCCGGTTCCCCCTCTCTCCGTTTTGGGTACGGCCCTCATCCCCCAACCCCTTCCCCCAATACTGGGGGAAGGGGAGCGGCGCGGCTCCACCCCCTCTCCTGGTATTGGGAGAGGGGGTAGGGGGTGAGGGCCTGTGATATTTTCCCGCCGCGGCGGGATGAGGAGGAAGTACCCTTGGTGACCGTTGAAGAGCTGCGGGAGGCGCTCAAGGCGGTGGAGGACCCCGAGATCGGGATGAACATCATCGATCTGGGACTCGTCTACCAAACGGAGATTCAGAACGGACACGTGGACGTCCAGATGACGTTGACTACCCCGTTCTGTCCACTGGGGTCGTACCTGACGGGGCAGGTTCAAGCGGTGCTCTCGACACTGCCCGGCGTCGAGGACGTCACCGTCGACCTCGTTTGGAACCCGCCCTGGGATCCTCGAACGATGGCGAGCGAGGAAGCGAAGGACATGCTCGGCATCTGGTAGAGGAGATGAGCGTTCAGCAGTCGATCCAGGCCCAGGAGATCGCGTTTCAAGGCGGCGTGTGGCGAGCGCGCTCCGACGGCTTCGCCAGTCCCCCCACCGCCACGTTGCTGCGAGGGCGCGAGACAAAAGGGGTTGCCTACGTGCTCACCGACGTCGAGGGGGGTGACCGCGAGGCTTCCCAGCAGCTTCGCGACCGGATTGTTGCCGCCTACTACCGTGATCCCTCTCGCTCCCTGACCTCGAGCCTGTTGCGCGCGTTTCGCACCGCCTCTTTCGGCTCCACCGAGGGGATCCACGGTCGAGATCTTCGATCGGCCGATGATCAGCCCGGGCGAGCGCGCCGGTCGGCGCCGCGGGCCGCGGCGTTGGTCCAGCGCGGCGCTGACGCCTATCTGGCGCGTTCGGCGAGCTGCTACATCTACTGTGTGACCGATGGCGAGATCGTTCAGTTGGGGCAGTTGGGTGAGTTCGGGCCGGAGCGACCATCGCGCGAGGTGGGCGACGGGGATGACCTGGCCATCGAGCTGTACCACCGCCGCTTGAAGCCGGGCGAGGTTTTCCTGCTGACGACCCAGGAGCTGCCGTCGCTCACTGAGATCGGCGCGTCGACAATCGGTGAGGCGCTACGGGCCTGGGAGCGACGGGGCATCGCCACCCGGGCTCGGGTGCTCGTCCTCAGCGTCGAGGGTGAAGCGACCGCGGCTGATCTGGACGACGTCGAGGCGGTCGAGCGTGCGGTTGACGAGGAACGGAAGCTTGCCGCCGCGAGCAGCGCCACGGCGTTCGCTCTCTCGCCGCCGCGACCGTTCCCAGCACTGGCCAGGGCAGAACCGGCCGAGGCAACACTGCCCGAGCTACAGGTTGGTGACCGCCTGATCTCCTTTCTGGAATCGACCGGTACCTCGATTCAGAAGGCATCCTGGTCGGCATCGCGGTACATTGGCGTGGGGCTCGCGGTTGTGATGCTGGTGCTGGCGGGCGCGGTCTGCGTCCTGGTACCCTGGCGGATATCCCAGGATCGGGCCCAGAGCAGCGACACGCTGAACCTGGTCGTGTGGGCCGAGCAACGCGAGCGTGAAGCGCTGGCCGAGGCGGATCCGGCCGAACGGCGGCGCATCCTGACCGAGGCGGCCGAGCTGGCGGGGAAGGCGAGCCGGCTCCGGCGAGGGGAGACTTCGGTTCAGGTGATCCAGACGCGGATCCAGGCTGCGCTCGACGAGTTGAACGTCGTGTATCGAATGCCGACGCCGGTCCGCCTGGCCGAGGTCAACGGCGAGGTCGCGTCGTTCGTCTGGTCCGAAACGGCGCTCTACGTGATCGATTCGAGCGGCGCCCGAGCAATTGGCTACCCGCTCGCCCCTGACGGGCTGAGCGTGGCGAGCCAGGCAGTCATCGTCCGGGCTGGCGATCAGCTCCGCGACGAGACGATTGGCGTCCTGAACGCTGCCACCTGGGTCCCCGCGGGCAGCACGCGCCTCACCAGCGCGCTCGTCCTGCTGACCCAGAGCGGCCAGCTCCTGGAGTTACAGCCCGGTCGAGGGCTGGCGCGCCTGCAATCCCCGGGCGCGCGGGTCGGCTCGCTCATCGCCGGCTATGCCGGGTCGCTCTACGTGCTCTCGCCGGTCGAGGGGACGCTGAAGTGGTACATGCCGACGCCGGCCGGGTTCGACCGCAATGGCTACGACTACTTTGCCCCCGGCGTGCAGGTTGACCTCGGCGACGCCCGTGACCTGGCCGTTGGCGGCGACCTCTATCTGCTGCGACCGACGGGGCGCATCGAGCGCTACGCGGCCGGTCGCCCGCAGCCGTTTGACGGCGTGGCACCGGATCTGCCGCTGAGCTCTCCCACCGGGCTGGCGCTGACGCCGAATCGCGTCTTCGTCGCCGATCCAGGCAACCGGCGGATCGTCGAGTTCGACCGCGAGGGGCGCTTCCGACGGCAGTTGCGGGCGACCGGGCGCGACGATTGGCTTGACGACGTGCGCGCCCTCGCCGCAGACGAAGCGCGGCGCCGCATCTTCGTGCTGACGCGCACGACCATCTTCAGCGCCGACCTCGGAGCCAGTCGAGAGTAGCCCTATGCACGTCCTGGGGATTGAGACCTCCTGTGACGAGACGGCCGCGGCGGTGGTGAGCGACGGCCGGCGGGTGCGGTCGAACGTCGTCGCGTCCCAGATCGACGTCCACGCGGCGTTCGGGGGAGTCGTGCCCGAGGTGGCCTCGCGCCAGCACGTGCTGGCGATCATCCCGATCGTTCGCCGTGCCCTGGCGGAGGCCAGCCTGGGATGGCCCGACATCGGCGCCATCGCCGTGACCGCCGGCCCCGGGCTGGCCGGATCGCTACTCGTCGGCGTGAATGCCGCCAAGACTCTCGCGTTTGCCTTCGACCTGCCACTGGTCGCCGTGAACCACCTGGAGGGCCACGTGGCGGCGAACTGGCTCGTCGAGCCCGAGCCGGAGTTCCCCCTGGTTTGCCTGATCGTCTCCGGCGGGCACTCCGACCTCATCCTGATGACCGCTCCCCTGACGTACCGACTCCTCGGGCGCACCCGGGACGACGCCGCCGGCGAGGCGTTCGACAAGGTCGCGCGCATCCTCGAGCTGGGCTATCCGGGCGGGCCGGCGATCCAGCGAGCGGCGGCGTCGGGCGACCCGGCCAGGCTGCACCTGCCCCGGGCCTGGCTGGGCGATAGCTATGACTTCAGCTTCAGCGGATTGAAGACGGCGGTGCTGCGCGTCGTCGAGAGCCGCGCGGCCGGAGAGGCCTATACCGATCTGACGAACGCCGACATCGCCGCGAGCTTCCAGGAGGCCGTGGTGGACGTGCTGGTGACCAAGACGCGGCGCGCTACCGAGGAGTTTGGCATCCGGCAGGTGCTGCTCGCCGGCGGCGTGGCGGCCAACGCGCTGCTTCGCCAGTGGGCGAAGCAGCGCATTCCCGGTCCCGTCCAGTATCCCCCGCTCCAGTACTGCACCGACAACGCGGCCATGATCGCCGCCGCGGGCTACTTCCGCTTCCAGGCCGGCGAGCGGGCCGACCTTTCGCTCGATGTGGCGCCTAACCTGGCGCTGGTGTAGTGCCAATTGCGTGTGAGGCGACCCCTTCCGACGCGAGGCTGAAGGGTGCTCGCGGAACCTCTGGTGCGTGGCGCGACTCACGGCGCTATCTAACGAAATTGGTAGAAGAACCCTGGGAGGAGGCCGTGAATGTCCGTTGTCATCCTCACGCGCTTCAGCGATTGATTGAACGGGGAGCGAGTGAGGATGAAGTTGTCGCGACAGTCGCCGACGGGGAACGCTTTCCGGTAAAGTTTGGACGAACGGGGTTTCGCCGCAACTTTCGATTTGACAGTGCATGGCGCGGCAAGCGATTTGCCACGAAGCAGGTTGAGGCCATCGCGGTGGAAGAAGGGGACGATTGGCTGGTCATCACGGTGATCGTGCGATTCTTCTGACAGGTGTAGAAAAGATGAAGCTGACCTATGACCCCAGGTACAACGTGGCCTATCTCCGGTTCCACGAGAAGACTGCCGAAGTCGAGACGATTCAGGTCAGTCAGGAGTTGAACGTGGATGTTGCCCCTGACGGGACAGTCTACGGGATCGAGCTCTTGAACGCGAACGCCCAGCTTCTGGGTGGTGGCCAGAACGTGCTGACGATTGTCAACGAAGCGCTCGGAAAGCGTTCCACGGTCAAGTTGCCGATGTAATACCAATTGCACGCGGTGATTTCCGCCGGCGTACTGGCGCGGTTCGTCGTGACCAGCAAGCGTTGGGTCTGCTCGGCATACTCGAGTATGTCTGGATCGCGAGTGGCCCGTGGCGGGGCGCCTTGATCGCCGACACGCAGGATGTCCGCCACCGGCGCCCGGCGAAGCACGGCCGTGCGCAGACGCGGCGAGAGGTTCTCGTCGAGGAGGAAAGGGATTCCTGGGAGACATCCCCAACCGCTGCCCTGACGGGGCGTCAGGCATCCCCGTCCCCACCGATCGGCAGCTCAGCCCGGCCGCGGCGGCGGCGCGACGAGCCGGTCGCGCAGACGCGTCAGGTCCGCGGGCGCGATGCCCGCTTCCCGCAGGTACGCCTCCGATCCGCCGTAGTGACGATCCAGGTGGACGAGCACCTCGTGCATCACCTCGGGGCGCGGTGCGTACCGCTCCACCTGACGCTCGCGCTCGGCCCGCTTGCCCGGGCCGTTCTCCAGCCAGTCCGCGATGCGCGGGCGCCGATACTTCGCGCTCAGCGCGTAATCGTGCGCAATCACCTCCCGCTGGACGCCCGCCAGATCCAGGAGCAGCGCACTGATGAGCCCCGTCCGGTCCTGGCCGGCCACGCAGTGAACCACCACGGTGCCGTCGGGCCCATGGGCGATGGCTCCCGTGGCGGCTGCCACCGACAGCCGAAAGCGGTCGAGCATACGGATGTAGTCGTCGGCCAGGGTGGCGACATCCGGCGGGGGCGCCGCGGCCGGGTCGATAAACGACACGTTCACGTAGACGATGCCGTGGGGACCCGGCCGGGCAAAGGGGTTCGGACACTGTGCGACCTCCTGCGGCGTCCGCAGGTCGACAATCGACCGCACGCCGTACCCGACCACGGCGGCGTGCCCCGCCGCGGTGAGCTGCCAGAGGTCGTCCGTGCGGACGATGGCCCCGACGCGCGTCTCGGACCCATCCGTCGTCGGGTAGCCACCCAGGTCTCGAGCGTTCAGACAGCCGTCCCAGTGCAGACGGTGCGTCCGACGTCCCTCCCCATACTGCGCACCGAGCTCGTCCTCGTTCATCGTCTTTGTGCCCTCCCTGACCCGCTCGTGCCCACACGAACCATCATCGCCGCTGTTCTGCGACGTAGTCCGTGGATGTCTTGTCGCCTGGCGCCAGGCGAACCGGTGTGGGAAGATGGAGCGAGCGTGGCTTGCAGATGACCCTCCCTTTCCGGTCTCGCCCTCAGCCACTCCGAGCTGCGGAAAGATAGTCGATGGCGTAGCTTGTTGCGCTGCCTTCGTGGCTCTGCGAGTAGACCACCAGGGCCCGCGCGATACCCGCGGTGTCATCGTTGCCCAGCGATTGGGCGACGATCAACAGCCCCGCGTGCGGCCGCTGATTCTCGAGGAAGCGCACCGCGAGACGGACAGAATGGTTGGGATCAGGTAGAAGCGCACTAGCGATCTCGCGGCTTCGTGAACGGATACGTCGCCCAGACCGTCTCGGGAGTCCAGCGGTCTTCTTCCTTCAGCCGCGACTCGATCTCGTCGGGGTAAGCGCTGGCGTAGGCAAGAGCAGCGCGGAGCTGGTGCTCGGAGAGCCAGTGGTAGGCCTGCCGAAGCCGCTCCCAGCTCTCGTCCATTGCGCGGTGCGCACCGATCACCTCGAAGACCTCGAGGCCCGTGCCGGCGATCCGCGCGACTCGCCCGGCAGGGCCATCGGCGAAGACGATGCCGGGAATCCGTCGCATCTTGATGGCCTCGGCCAGCATCTCGTTGGCAACACGGGCGAAGTCACGCCCGGTCCGGCGGACCGTCTCGTCGATTGCCGCCCGGACCTCTTCGGGAATGCGCAGGCTTTCCGGTCGTCCTCCCATCAGCCCCCCCGCCGCGATGTAGTAGGTATCAGAAAGTTTTTGATGGTTTTGGGGACACCCCAAACCCCGCCAGGACGGGCTCCGCCCTTCCTGGACCTTCCCGAGACACGGTCGGTATCAAGAAGCTGACGATGGTTTTGGGGACACCCCAAACCCCGCCAGGACGGGCTCCGCCCTTCCTGGACCTTCCCGGGACGCAGATGAACTTTCCGAGACCTACTGTAGTGTTCGTAGCCATGATACCACAACCGCTACCATTCGAGTGGCGGGTGTGACACCGATCACCTTCGATGAGGCCACCAGGGTCCACCCCCTCGAGGCTTACAAAGGGAGGTATCGCGGTCGGGATGGGGGTGCCCTGGAAGAGGGCGAACACATTGCGGCCTACGACCGCCCGCCGGTAGGTCGCAAGGTGTCCGCCCCCGCTACGAGCGGCGGTCCGCCGTCTCGGTGTTGGCCTGCGAGAAGAGAAGCGTGCCGACCAGGTGGTCGACGAACTGTCGGGCCG
>JACPQP010000029.1 GCA_016190465.1 Chloroflexota bacterium | reverse complement strand
GTCTTTCCCCACGCGGCGTCGCAGGATCAGGCTTTCGCCCATTGCCCAGGATTCCCCACTGCTGCCCCCTTGGTGGCGGTTGCCCGCCCCGGAGGGGACCGGGCCTTGTCTCAGTCCCGGTCTGGCCGGCCATCCTCTCAGACCAGCTACCCGTCATCGGCTTGGTGGGCCGTTACCCCGCCAACGACCTGATGGGCCGTGAGCCCCTCCCCGAGCGCCCCCAGCGGAGACTTTCCTCGCCGGGCATCGCCCGGCGAGCGCACCGGGTATTACCCGCTCTTTTGGGGCGGCTATCCCCGGCTTGGGGACAGGTTGCTCACGTGTTACTCAACCGTTTGCCACTTCGCCGGCGCCCAAGGTCATTTCAGATTGCAGATTTCTGATTTCAGATTTGGAGGACAGATCTGCAATCAGAAATGACCCCGGGTGCGGGCGTCGTCCGACTTGCATGTGTAAGGCACGCCGCCAGCGTTCACTCTGAGCCAGGATCAAGCTCTCCATCCAGGTCCCACCGGCCGGGTTCCACCGGCCAGGTTTCCCAGGCCAGGTTCCGTCGGTTCCGATGGAACGCTTGCGCAGGCCGCACCAACTTCCTGTGCAGTTGTGAAGGTGCTCAACTCGCCACTCCCGGGTGTTTCCCGGGGCGGATGGATCGGAAGGTCGCCCTCCCCACCATCCTCCGGGGACCACGCCCAGGAACGGTGAGAGCCTCAATGCCGCAAATCGCGTGCCAACATTCATCTGCGGCTCCCCTTTGCTCAATGTCAGTGTTTGCTCCTCTACGGACCTCGCCTCAAGTCATCGCCAGGCAGCCATCCGTCAGAGGCTGTCCGATGGCTGCCTGGCGCCCCTGAAGGGACTTCCTTCGGTCGCTACTGACGACTGAGAACTGACTACTGACGACCCCCTCGTCCCGGCTCGGTTCTTGCGAGCATACGTGCCCCTACACACGTGTACTCGCCACAAGCGAGGGGCGACGAGAGGGAGGCAGACATGGGCCGGATCGCGGACGAACAGATCACCGGGGCAGCCATTCACGCCCTGGCCCGGGACGGCCGGGTGAACCTGGCGGACCACATTGACGTCCGGACGGAGGGCGGCGTTGTCGAGCTGATCGGCACCGTCCTGTCCGACGGGGAGCGGGACGCGGCCATCGAGATCGCCAGGCAGGTGCCCGGCGTCGTCCAGGTCGTCGACGCTCTCACCGTGCACGTGGACGGGAAACTCAGCGATAGGGAGTTGGTCGAGGCCGTCGCGGCGGCGCTGGGACGCAATCCTTCGATCCAGGACCGGGTGGGGTGCCGGATCGACGATGGTATCGTCACGCTGATTGGCCACATCCGATCGCCGGCGGAGGAGCGCGAAGCGATGCGCCTGGCCGGCTCGGTCAAAGGGGTGAAAAACGTCGTCAGCGCGCTGGTGATCTCCGAGGAGGTGCCGGTCGAGACGGTTCTCCCGTTGGATGACCCCACCCTGGCCGATGCGGTCGCCGCCGCGCTCCTGGCCGCGGGGCTCGACGTGTTCGATCCCGACGTGCGGGTGTCCAACGGCGTCGCCTACCTGTGTGGTCAGGTGTCCTCGGAGGTCGAGCGACGGCGTGTCGAGGAGGTCGCCGCCACGGTCGCCGGCATCCGGGCCGTCCATAACCGGCTGTTGCTGCGGCTCTCGCCTCACAGTCACGACGCGGATGAGGCCCTCACGGCGCGGGTAATCCAGGCGCTCCACGAGGATGGACGAGTCAGCCCGAGTCACGTGATCGTCGTCGCGGCCCGGGGCATCGTGTACCTGTCTGGCCAGGTCGACAGCATCGAGGACTTCAACGCGGCCGTCGAGGTTGTCGAGCGCGTGCCAGGTGTGATCCGGGTGGCCAACGACCTCGTGATCGTGGATCGGACCAGCCTGCGATCGGACGACAAGGGAAAGCGGCGAGGCATCCGGGCCACCTAACCCCCTAACCCCCTTCCCGTCGCGGGAAGGGGGGACCACTTGAGGAGGGAATCATGCTCCACGGACTACCCATTCCCGGTAGAATACAGCCAACCGCGCGCGAAGTGTACCGAGCGCAAGTGGGGAACCATCTCGACTGGCGCTTCCCGATGCGAAAATACGAGAAGGGGCTGGATCGGCCGGGAATCCTCGTCTGCCCGCGGTGCCACGCGATCTCCGAGCAGAAGCGCTGGTACATCGATGAGGCGCGTTACCGGGAGCTTCGCACCGTCCCGGGGGTGCGCTTCATCACCTGCCCCGGCTGTCAGCGGATCGACCGGCAGCTCTACGGTGGGGAGGTGCATCTGCGCAGCCCGTTGTTGGCAGCCAACAAGGAGCAGGCGCTGGGGCTCATCTACCACGAGGAGGACCGGGCCCGCCAGTCCAACCCGTTCGCTCGCCTGGCCTCGGTCGTCGACCGCGGCGAAGAACTGGAGATTCTCACGACCACGCCGTTCCTGGCGGAGCGCATCGGGAAGGCTTTCCGCAAGACGTTCAAGGGCGAGCTGGAGCTAGAGCATCTGCCCTACGAGAAGTTCATTCGCGTGCGCTGGTCGCGGTAGCCGGGGGCAGCCAATGTGCAGGGAGGGAGCATCACGATGCGGGTTGTAGTGAAAGGAAAGAACCTGGTGCTGACGGAGCCGCTCGAGCGCTACGCGCTGGAGAAGTTCGGGCGGCTGATCCGCTACCGGCCTCGACTCGACCGGATCGTGGTCGAGCTCTCGTTGGAGGCGACTCGCGGCGTCGAGGACCACTTCATCGTCGATGCGAACGTGCTGGAAGACGGCGCCTTCCTGCTCCGGGGCTCCAGGCGGGCGGCTACCATGCAGGTGGCGATCGACGAACTGGTCGAGGTGCTCGAGCGGCAACTGCACGAGTTGAAGGATCGACAGGAGAGCAGCCGCCGGTTGACGGCACCGGTGGTCGAGGCCCCGATGACCGCCGCGGGCAGCGAAAAGGCGCCGCCGCCGCCCGAGGCCGGCGAGATCCCCTCGCCGCTGGCGCGGATGCTCAGCCTCTACGACGTCAACGAGGAGGCGATCGAGTATCTCGAGAAGTGCGGCGTCCTGACCGTCGCGCAGCTTCGCGACATTCGCGAGGATGGTCGCCTGGCCGAGCTCCTGGGGCCGCTCTTCCGCCACCAGCTCCGGAAGATCGAGCACGCGCTGGACCTGATGCGGGAGGTCGGGTAGCCGTCTGCGGGCTGTTGTTTGATCAAACAGACGTCGCGGCCGGCAGCGGCACGTCCAGGGTCTTCCCTTGCGTTGCCGCAGGCCGGCCGGCCCGGGCCAACCTAACCCACTAGCCCCCTTCCCGTCGCGGGAAGGGGGGACCCATCGGCTCGGCGGTCCCCGGTATTCGTATGCCTGGACGTTTCGGAACTCGATCGGCGTTCACGACGGGGCCGGACCTCACCCCCTACCCCGGCGCTCCTGCCGGGGGCTGATAGCAGCCGTACTGGCCAGCCCAGGCCGCAAGCTCGGTCCGGTTCCGGGCATTCACTGCCTGGCGCAGCCCTTCGAGGTGGCGCTTCACCGTGTGCGGACTGAGACCGAGTTTCGGCCCGATCTCCTCATCCGAGAGGCCGCGCGCCACCAGCTCGAGGAGCCGGACGTCTGCTTCCGTCGTGGGAAGACGAGAAGGGCTCTCTCCCGC
>JACPQP010000020.1 GCA_016190465.1 Chloroflexota bacterium | reverse complement strand
GTTTTGGGGACACCCCAAACCCCGCCAGGACGGGCTCCGCCCTTCCTGGACCTTCCCGGGACGCAGGTGAACTTTCCGAGACCTGCTTAATCGGATGCGCGCGGTTCTGTAGGGCCAGACGTAACCGGAGGGGTGGAAGAGGATGGCGATTGGGACGAAACCGGCCGTAGCTGAGATTCTTCGGTGGGAAGACGAGATCGAAGACATTGACCCATTGACCCAGACGATCATCGAGCGAGAGGCCGATCGACAGCGGCGCAAGCTCATTATGATCGCGTCGGAGAGCATCTGTCCGCCGGCCGTGCGGGCGGCGCTCGCGTCGCCGTTCGGACACATCTACGCCGAGGGCTACGCTCCGGAGTCGATGCTCGAGGACGACTGGCCAGTCCTCGCCGACGTGGAGTACCAGCTCGCCGCCTATCGCCGCAACGGCGACCGGCGCTACTACAAGGGGACCGATCTCGTCAACTTCGTCGAGGCCACCGCCCAGCGACGCATCGCCCAGCTCTTTGCCACCGCGGGAACGCCCGGGGCCGAGATCCCCCTGGCGCCCCACGACATCTTCGCGAACGTGCAGCCGCTCTCGGGTGCGCCGGCCAATAACGCCGTCTACTCGGCGCTCCTCCAGCCCGGCGACACGCTGATGGGGATGAACCTCACCCACGGCGGACACCTCACCCACGGCAGCCCGGTGAATCGCTCCGGCAAGTGGTACCGCGTCGTGGACTACGGGGTCGACCCGGCGACCGGGCGCATCGACTACGAGGAGATGGAGCGCCGGGCCCACGAGCATCGGCCGAAGCTGATCGTCGCCGGCGCCAGCGCCTACCCCTGGGACATCGACTGGCGGCGCTTGCGGCAGATCGCCGATGGGCTGCCAGAGCGCACCTACCTGATGGCCGACATCGCCCACACGGCTGGCCTGGTCATCGGCGGCGTCTTCCCGAACCCGATTGGCTACGCCGACGTCGTCACCTTTACCACGCACAAGACGCTCTGCGGCCCCCGCGCCGCCGTGATCCTCTCGACCAGCGAGTCGATCGCCCGCCGCATCGACCGCGCGGTGTTCCCTGGCGAGCAGGGTGGGCCACACGTCAACACTATCGCCGCGCTGGCCGTCTGCTTTGAGCTTGCCGAGCGGCCGGAGTTTCGCGAGCTTCAGCGGCGGATCGTCGCGAACGCGCGGGCCCTGGCCGATGGGCTGCGGTCGCGCGGCCTCGCGCTGGCCTACGGTGGAACCAACACGCACCTGTTGATCGTCGATCTCCGGCCGGTGCGGAAGCCCTCCGGCGTGCCGGTCAGCGCCGACGACGTCTCCCGCGTCCTCGACGTCTGCGGCATCGTCTGCAACAAGAACACCATCGCCGGCGACCTCAGCGCCGTCCACCCGAGCGGTCTGCGCTTCGGCACGACCTGGCTCACCCAGCGCGGCTTTGGCCCGGACGAGATGGACCGCGTGGCTGATCTCATCCATCAGGTGATCGACGGCGCGGTGACGTTCAACTACTACTCCGTCCACGGCCCGGAGCCCCACGCACACTTCGACTACTCGGTCATCCGCGAGGTAAGCCGTGGCGTCGGCGAGCTCGTCGAGCGCGCCGCGGACCCACCGGCGCCGGTCAGGCCGCCGACGAGCGGCTGGATCGAAGTCATCGGTCGCCGGGCCCGGACGCTGCTTCAGGAAGCCACGACGGCAGACGTGATGGCTCTGCGACCCGGCCAGGCGACGCGGGCGGGGTTCCTGAACCGAGATGGGTCAAGCATCGTCGAGGCGACGGTCCTCCGCCGCCCGGCCGATCCGTCCCAGCGCGACCAGTTGCTGGTTGCCGTCCCGCCCACCGCCACCGCGGAGACCGTCGAGTGGCTTCAGGCGCTCTCCGATGCCTACGTCGTGGTCGACCGGGGCGACGTGCGCGCCAAGGCCGATGGTCCGGTCGCCGTGCGCGAGACGGCGGCCACGCGCGAGGAGCGGCAGACCGTCGACGCCCTGGCCCGATCGCCGGTCGAGGTCGCGCCGACGAAGCCGTTCTTCATTGGCCAGCAGACGATCCCCCTGCGGGGCCAGCCGAAGCCGTCGTTCGCGTTCGTCCCTCCGGCCGGCGAGCCGCAAAGGTCGTCGCTGTACGACCAGCACGTCGCGCTCGGCGCGCAGATGGTGCCGTTTGCTGGCTGGCTGATGCCGTTGCGCTATGGCCCCATCGCCGACGAGCACCGGGCGGTCCGCGAGACAGCCGCGCTGTTCGACGTGACGCATATGGGGGTCCTGGAGGTCAGTGGGACCGAGGCGGCCCGGTTCCTCAACCTGGTGATCACGAACGACGTGGCCCGGTTGCGCTCCGGACACGTTCAGTACAGCTACCTCCTCGACCCTGCCGGCGCGGTGATGGACGATATCCTCGTGTACAAGCTGGCCGAAGATCAGTTCACGCTGGTCGTCAACGCGGCCAACGCCAGCCTCAACGAGGCGTGGCTGCGGGCGGTGAACGAGCGGCGCGTCCAGATCGACCCCGAGCGGCCCGACCGCGAGGTCGACGTATCGGTAGTGATCCGGAACCTGAAGGAGGCTTCAGCGGGCGCCGCGCGCCGGGTCGACCTCGCGATCCAGGGGCCGAACGCGCGGGCGGTCCTCCGGGCGGCGGCGATCGATCCCCATCTGGACCGGCAACTCGCCCGGCTCAAGAAGTTCGCCTTCATCTCCGGCGAGCTGGGTGGCCTACCAGTCCTCATCTCGCGCACGGGGTACACCGGCGAGCGGTACGGCTACGAGCTCTACGTCCACCCCGATCAGGCGCCGGCGCTCTGGCGATACCTGCTGGAGGTCGGCCAGCCGTACGGGCTGCGTCCGGCCGGCCTGGGCGCCCGCGACAGCGCGCGCACCGAGGCGGGCCTGCCGCTCTACGGCCACGAGCTGGCCGGCCCCGAGGATATCTCCCCCATCGGCGCGGGCTACAGTGGGTTCGTGAGGCTCTCCAAGCCGTTCTTCGTGGGCAAACGGGCCCTCCTCGCCCGGGAAGCGCAGCGGACCCGGCACATCGTCCGTTTCCAGGCCGCCGAGCGGGGTGGTCGGATGGTGCGCCCCGGCGACCCGGTGGGCGACGAGTCTGGCCGGGTCATCGGGACGGTCACCAGCGCTGTGGTGGTGGACGGCATCCGGATGGGGCTCGCCTACGCCGACGAAGCGGCGGCCACCGCGGGCGCGACGCTGGGCGTCGACCTGAGCGGGCGGGTGCCCAGCGCGCGAGCGCCGGAGCCGATCGTGGTGCTGCCGCGGTTCCGGAGCTGAGGGAGCCCTCGCTACCTCCCCACGATTTCCCGGATGCGCCCGGCGATGATCTCCTCCTGCCCTTCCGCCAGCGTTTGCGGATTCACCGCGAGGCCATCCGCGCCCGCCGGCGCGACCTCGACGGCCGGCTCCCCGTCGCGGAGCTGCCGCAGCACCTCGTCGCGGGCCAGCCCGGCCGAGGGATCAAACCTCACCAACGCCCGGGGCATCGGCTGGCCGGCCTCGCTGGGGAAATCGCGCCGGACCGCCACACCGGGCAGACCGGTGAGGGCATCGACCACGCGTTGGACCTGGCGCTCGTATTGCGCCGCCAGCGCGGCGTGATCCAGGCCAGTGTACCACTCTACCGCCGCGAGGATGCCCGCCAGCTCCTCCTTGCCTACTTTCATGGGGCGGCCAACCGCCTGGTTCGGGTTGCCGTGCAGCGCCACCGCTTCGATCAGCTCGCGCTTGCCCAGCACCAGGCCCGTGCTCTGCGGGCCCTGGAGCCCCTTCCCCCCGCTGAAGACGGCCGCCGTCGCCCCCATCTGGGTGAAGCGCCAGAGATTCTCGACCGGCGGGATCTGGGCGGCGGCGTCGACCAGGACCGGGACCTGCCGGACGCTCGCCACTTCGATCACCACCTCCAGCGGCAGGGCGCCCCGGGCGAAGTGCTCGCCGGCGAAGTACCAGATACAGGCCGTCCGCTCGGAGATAGCCGCCTCCAGCTCCCAGCGCAGGGTGCGGCCGGGGTAGCCGATCTCCACCAGCGTCACCCCCACCTGGCGGATCGCGAAGTCATACCCGTTCCGCTGCGACCGGTGGACAATCACCTCGTTCTTCAGGGCTTCAGGCCCCTCCGCACGGTTGCTCGGGCCATCGAGGTTCGGGATGCGGGCGACCGCTGCGAGGTCCTTGCCGGTCACACACGCCGCGGTCGCCAGCACCAGGCCCGCGGCGGCTCCGGACGAGACGTAGGCAGCCTCGTTGCGGGTCAGCTCGGCGATCCGGCGGCCGACCTTCTCCTGAAACTCGACCAGGTCGACGAACGCGGTCGCGGCCTCCTGCATCGCCGTCAGGACCGGGGGCGGCATGAGCGATCCGCCCAGCCGAGTCAGGGTCGCGTAACCGTTGATGCGCTTGCGGATGCCGAGTCGGTCGTAGACGTCCATTGTTGCTCTCCTGCGTTCGCCTGGCAGTTAGACCAATTCGACCTGGCCCGACCGTGCCGACCGATACGCCGCCATCACGACCCGCAGGTCAGCCAGGCCCTCGGTGCCAGGCATCGTCGGCTGGCGCTCGCCCAGCGCGGCGAGCGCGAAGTCCTCGATCATCCGGGCGAAGAGCTTACCGTGCTCGGGCTGATCGACGATCACCTGCCTGCCGTCGGGGAGGTCCGGCCGGTAGAGGACGAGCGCGGGTGCGCCGGAGTTCACCCGCAGGTGGCCACGCTCGCCGTAGACGTAGCACTCGGCCCCGACGTTCGACGTCTTCGTCGCCCAGCAGTACAGCGCCTCGCCGATCAGCCCCCCGCGAAAGCGAAGGATGAGGGTCGCAGTGTCGTCGCCGTTCCAATCCTCGCGATTGCTGCTGGTGAAGGCGGCGACGGCCTCGACCTCTCCGGCGAGCATTCGGGCGATGCTGGTGTAGTGGCAGCCCTGGTCGAGCAGCATCCCCCCGCCGGCGATACTCGCGTTCTGTCGCCACCCGTCGCGCATCCAGACGCCGCCGAGGTAGCCGACCCGGTGGGTGCGAATCGTCACCAGCTTGCCGATCTCGCCGGACTGGATCAGGTCGCGTGCCCGCTGGAAGGGCATGGAGAACGGGTACTGCTCGGTCACGCAGAGCGTCAAGCCGCGCTCTGCCGCCGCGCCGACCATGCGCTCGCCGTTCTCGACCGTCGTCGCCAGCGGCTTTTCGACGAGCACGTGCTTGCCGGCGGCCAGCGCCTGTAACGCCGCCGGCGCGTGCAGGTGGTGGGGCAGGCAGATGTCCACGCCGTCAATGGCCGGATCAGCCAGCAGATCCTCCAGGCGGTTGTACGCGCGAGCGCCAGTGCGCGCGGCCAGCGCCTCGGCTCGCTCCAGGCGGGTATCGCAGACGGCGGCGAGTCGGACCAGGTCAGTGAGGTGGGCATACCCCCAGTCGACGTGCCAGTCGGCTACCACCCCACAGCCGACCAGCCCGATAGTGAATCGAGACACGGATGCATTCCTCCACAGGAAGCCGGATCGAATCGGGTGCGAGAAGGGCGGCCACCGGGGGGCCGCCCCTACCGCGGGCCGAGAGACCCCATTGACCGGTGGCGCCGTCTTCGGGCGTGCCGGCGATGCGTTCATCGGCTGAGAGGGATTATACTCCGGACGGGGCGCCAGCGGCGGACTTGTCGATCCGTCGAGCAGACCTGAGGCAGACGATCACGGAGTGATTGGCTGATAGTCCTCTCTGGCAGGTGCAGGGGCTGGGCAGGGCACGCAGGTGCTATAATGGCCGCGGCTAGTAGATTGACCTCACCCCCCTTGCCCATAGGCGCTAACTTACGGTCACCTGGGGGCGACCTCTCCCCCCTTCCCGCCGTTCCTGAGTCGAACCCGACGCGGGGAGGGGGATGGCCGCTCCCCCTCTCCGACACGGAGAGGGGGTAGGGGGTGAGG
>JACPQP010000242.1 GCA_016190465.1 Chloroflexota bacterium | reverse complement strand
GCCCCTTCCCCCAATACTGGGGGAAGGGAGGGGGAGGCACGGGGGCGCAGCCCGACCCCCACTCCCAGGATTGGGAGAGGGAGCAGGGGGTGAGGGCCTGCGGGGTGAGGGAGCGGCTTCCCTTCCCCTCTGGTGGGGCAGGGGGGGAGGGGGACGCCGCTGGGCAAGGCTGGAGGATCGCATGAGCGTCCTTGATGGGGACCGTCAGATCATCCGCGAACTGGCGGCACAGGTGATGGAGATCGCCTCGCTGCCTGCGCAAGACGAGAAGCGCGCGCTGTGGCCCCGGCTCAATCGCCTCGATCCCGCGCGGCCGATGGTCTGGATCAACGAGCTGCCCTGGCACGAGATGCAGTGCGAGGAGCTGGCGTGTCGGTCGGAGGACGAGTTCTGCCGGGGCATCGAGAAAGAGCTGCGCACCACGCTCTACCTCTGGCGCCACATGCCCACCGACATGGTCGTGGACCCAGTCTTCTACTCCAGGTACGTCTACGCGGATACGGGATACGGCGCGGCCGTCAACGCCGCGCGGGTTTTCGACGATGGCCTGACCGTCAGCAACGCGGCGGACTGGGTCCCGATCATCAGGACCGAGGCGGACGTCGAGCGGATCCAGATGCCGGAGATCGCCGCCGACTGGGAGGCGACCGAGCGCAACTACCAGGCGACCGGCGAGCTGATCGGCGATATCCTTCCGGTCGAGGAGCGCGGCGTCTGCCACATGTGGACTGCCCCCTGGGACCAGCTCGTCCGCTGGTGGGGCATCGAGGAGCTGTACCTCGACATGCTCGACCGCCCCGCGTTCGTGCACCGGGGCATCGCGCGCATGGTGGATGCGCTCCTTGCCCGGCTCGACCAGCTTCGGGCGCAGGGCCTGCTCTCGGTGAGCAACGGCAACCACCGAGTTGGGTCCGGCGGGCTGGGCATCACCGACGAGCTGCCGCAGCCCGACTATGATGGCCAGCACGCTCGCCCGATCGACCAGTGGGGGACCTCGACCGGGCAGATTTTCTCGGAGGTCTCGCCGGCGATGCACGAGGAGTTCTGTCTCCGGTACGAGCTGCGCTGGCTGGAGCGGTTCGGCCTCAACTGCTACGGCTGCTGCGAGCCGCTGCACCAGAAGATCGCCATCCTGCGGAAGGTCCCGCGCCTGCGGCGCATCTCCATGAGCCGCTTCGTCGACGTCGACCGAGCGGCGCAGGAGATCGGGGGCGACTACATCTTCTCCTACAAGCCCAACCCGGGTGTTCTGGCCTGGAACGCGTGGGAGCCCGAGCAGGCGCGCCTTGACCTGCGGAACGTCCTGGAGAAGACGCGGGGCTGCGTCGTCGAGCTGATCATGAAAGACGTCAGCACCTGCCGGAACGACCCGCGCCGAATCTGGGAGTGGTGCAGGATCGCCGTGGACATGGCCGAAGAGTACGCGTGAGGAGGGAGTCATGCGATCTGACGACGCAAAGCCGAAGAACCGTGTGCTTGCCGCTCTGCGACACGAAGAGACTGACCGAGTTCCGTTAGACATCACCCACGGTCTATCCACGGACGCCGAGGTGCGACTGCGCCGCCACTTCGCCACCGACATGGAGGGAATCAACTTCGCCCTGGGCCGGGATCTGCGGTGGATACGACCCATCTACCTTCGGCCGCCAGAGGCCCCCAGCGGGGCGAACGTGAACTGGTTCGGCGGCCAGGTGGAAGCGTACCTTACCTATGCCGACGGGATAGGCGTGCACCCGTTGCAGAACGTCGAGACCGTCGCTGAGGTAGAACGCTACCCCTGGCCCAGCGCCGCGTGGTTCGACTACAGCGTCCTGCCAGCACTCGCCGCCCAGTACTCCGCCTACGCCATCGTCGCGCCCGCCGACTGGAACCCCACCTTCAGCCGGATCTGCGAGCTCTGTGGGATCGAACACGCGATGCAATTGCTCCTGTGGGAGCCAGCGATCGTCGAGGCGATGGTCGCGCACATCTCGGAGTTCCAGATGGAGTACGCCCGACGGACCCTCGACGCGGCACCCGGTCTTATCGACATCATGTTTAATGGCGACGACGTGGCGGGTCAGAACGGTCTGCTCTTCCGGCCCGACCTCTGGCGCCGGTACTTCAAGCCGTCGCTGGCGCGCCTGTTTTCGGTGGGCAAGGAGCGCGGGCTACACGTTATGTTCCACAGTTGCGGCGCTGTACGGGAGATCATACCAGACCTGCTCGACATCGGCCTCGACGTTCTCAATCCCACGCAAGTGGGGGCGGCGGGGATGGACCCGGAGAAACTGAAGGCCGAGTTCGGGCACCGGCTCTCCTTCCACGGTGGGGTAGACACCCAGTATACGCTCCCATTCGGTGCGACTGAGGAGGTGCGCGCCGAGGTCAGGGAGCGCATCGACGTGTTGGGCCGAAAGGGCGGCTACATCCTGGGGGCGGCGCATACGATACTGGACGAGGTGCCCACGGCCAACGTCCTGGCCATGTACGACGAGGCCCGACGTTACCGTCCGGGATCGCGGCAGCAGGGGCAGCATGGGCCAGGGGGCAGAACAACTGAACCCTTACCAACCAGGGGAAGGAGAGCACACGATGGCGGTTGACCAGGGAGCAATCCGGCAGGGCTCGGCGCAACGCCCGGGAGCGCGGCAGGACCCGCGGCTGGACTGGTGGCGTGAGGCCCGGTTCGGCCTGTTCATCCACTGGGGGCTGTACGCCATCCCCGCCGGCGAGTGGAAGGGCGAGTTCGTCCCCGGCATCGGCGAGTGGATCATGCACCGGGCGCGCATCCCGGTGGCGGAGTACGAGCGATTGGCCGGACAGTTCAATCCGGTGCGGTTCGACGCGGCGGAGTGGGTCTCGTTGGCCCGGCGGGCCGGACAGAAGTACATCGTCATCACGGCCAAGCACCACGACGGCTTCTGCATGTTCGACTCGCGATGGACCGACTACGACATCGTCGACGCGACGCCGTTCAACCGCGACCCGCTGAGGGAGCTGGCCGCGGAGTGCCAGCGGCAGGGGCTTCGCCTCTGCTTCTACTACTCGCAGACCCAGGACTGGCACCACCCGGACGGTGACGGCAACGACTGGGACTACGACGAGCCGAAGAAGGACTTCGCTGGCTACGTCGAGAGCTACGTGAAGCCCCAGGTCCGCGAGTTGCTCACCAGCTACGGCCCCATCGGGCTGATCTGGTTCGACACGCCGAAGCGGATCACGCTGGAGCAGAGCCAGTCGCTGGTGGATCTGGTGCACGAGATCCAGCCGGCCTGCCTGGTCAACGGGCGGGTGGGGAACCACATCGGCGACTATGCCTCCACGCGCGACAACGTCATCCCCTCCGAGCTGCTGCACGCGGACTGGGAGACGCCGGCGACGATCAACGACACGTGGGGCTTCAAGAAGGACGACCACAACTGGAAGTCTCCCCAGGACCTGATCCGGAAGCTCGTGGACATCGTGAGCAAGGGTGGCAACTACCTGCTCAACGTCGGCCCCACCGCCGAGGGGGTCATCCCCCAGCCGAGCGTGGATCGCCTGCGCGCGATGGGCCAGTGGCTCGAGGTGAACGGCGAATCGGTCTACGGCACCCGACCCGGGCCGCTTCAGGGGTTGGACTGGTGCCGGACCACCATCAAGCCGGGACAGCTCTACCTCCACGTGCTCGACTGGCCCGCTCGCGGTGAGCTGCGCCTGCCAGGCACGCCGTCAGAGGTGACCTCCGCCCATCTGCTTGCCGACCCGGCGAGGGCCGCCCTGCCGGTCTCCCGTGAGAGTGGCGGTGTGCTCATCAAGGGGCCGGCCACCCCGCCCGACGCGATCGATACCGTGGTGGTGTTGACGGTCGACTGACAGGGTACATTCGCTTTGATGGCGTGACTACTTCGGCAATGTCCCAATGTCGCATTGAGGAGATCACTGGTGCCACAGATCGACCTACCGTTGGCCCAACTTCGCGAATACCGCCCGGCGCTCACCGCGCAGTCTGACCTGGCCGAGTTCTGGGGACGCACGCTGGCTGAGGCGAAGACCCTTCCGCTCGACGTCAGTCTGGAGCCCATCGACTATCCGGTCGATGGCCTGGGTGTCGCCCGGATCCTCTACGATGGCTGGCGCGGCGCTCGCATCGGTGGATGGTTCCTGGCGCGCGCGGGTGCCCGGTCGCAGCCCACACTGATCTTCTACCACGGCTACAGCGGCAGCAAGGGGCAGGTGTACGACTATCTCGGCTGGGCGCTCCAGGGCTACACCGTCCTGGCGGTCGACGTGCGCGGGCAGTCCGGTGAGAGCAGCGACGGCACCGTCTACCCCGGGGGCCACGTGACCGGCTGGATGACCCAGGGGATTACCGCGCCGGAGGACTACTATTACCGTGGCGTGTATGTCGACTGCGTCCGCGCGCTCGACGTGGCGGTGACCCGGCCCGAGGTCGACGCTGCTCGCCTTGGCGTCGCCGGCGTTAGCCAGGGCGGGGGCCTCACGCTGGCCGTGGCCGCACTCGACCCCCGGCCGAAGCTGGCGATGCCCGAGGTGCCGTTCCTGTGCCAGTTCCCGCGTGCCCTCGAGCTGACCAATCAGAACCCCTACCAGGAGATCGCGCTGTACTGCAACCGCTATCCCGATCGCCACGACGCGGTCTTCCGCACCCTCAGCTACTTCGACAATCTGAACCTGGCTGACCGGATCACCTGTCCGGTCCTGATGACGGTGGGCCTGCAAGACCTGATCTGCCCGCCCTCGACGGTCTACGCCGCCTACAACCGGATCCAGTCGCCGAAAGAGCTACGCGTCTATCCGTTCGGCGCCCACGAGGCGTTCCCGACGCACCACGAGCACAAGCTACGCTGGGCGCGGCGCTATCTGCTGGGAAAGGTCTGAGCAGCCTTCATCCGCGAGGAAGTGAACTGGGGTAGCGTGGGGGCTGCGGCCACCCTCATCTGCCTGCCGGTCGTCATCCTCACCCTGGCGATCCAGCGGCACATCGTCAGCGGCCTCACGCTGGGGTCGGTGAAAGGGTAAGGTACCCCGCGCTGGCATCGCTCTTGCACCTCCGCACGGCGGCCAATCCAAAATGCTCGCGCGAGAATGGCCAATCAACAATGGAGGTTAGCGCGATGAGTCTGACCCGCTGGGAACCCTTCACGGAGATGATGAGTCTGCGCGATGCCGTCAACCGGCTGTTTGAGGAGAGCTTCGTCCGGCCGCTCCCGACCCCGACGGGCATGTTCGTCCCGTGCGACGTCGGCGAGACCGAAGACGAGTTCATCTGCCGATGCACGCTGCCGGGTGTCCGGCCCGAAGACTGCGACATCAGCATCCAGCAGAACACGATTCGGATCACGGGCGAGCTCTTCCCAGGCGAGTCGCACGAGATGCAGCGACAGGCCCAGGCCGGGCAGCAACAGGCCCAGCAGCCGATGCCGTACGGCGGGAAGAAGGTGACCTGGCTTCTCCGCGAGATCCCGCACGGACGCTTCACCCGGACGATCACCGTTCCGACCCCGATCAACGCCGACCAGGCTAAGGCGACCTTTGACAATGGTCTCCTGGTGCTCCACCTGCCGAAGGCGGAGGAGGCCAAAGCAAAGCGCCTGACGATCACCCCCGGTGCCCAGCAGCAAGCGCAGATCGGCAAGGGCGGTCAGCCGCGGTAAATGCCGCGGCCCTCTCTCCCCTGGCCCTCACTCCACGGCCATGGGGACCACCGGTCGCCGGGACGGGGCGTGGGGGGACGGGGCGAACCCGGTCCCGGATGCCCCGTCGCCCGTCCGTGAATGCCTGACCTCGCCCCCCAGCCCGCCGTTCCTGATCGGGCCCGACGCGGGGGGGGCCATCCCTCAGGAGTGGGCAGGCATGGTCGGCGGCGGGAACGGCCCTCATCCTCCGGCCCCTTCCCCCAATACTGGGGGAAGGGGGAGGCCGGACCCCCTCGCCCAGTATTGGGAGAGGGGGCAGGGGGTGAGGGCCTGTCAGGGGTCACGGACGATCCTGCCCACTCCTGAGGGCCATCCCCCACCCCGCGTCGGGGAGGGGGGAAGGGGGGAGAGGTCCGCTCCATCGCCCCCAGGTGACCGGAAGTGAGCGCACATGTCCCCGGCCGCCGTTCGGTAGCCGGGTCCCTCGCTGCGCTCGGGACTGACGGAGAGGGGGTGCAGGGGGTGAGGTCAGTTCCTGGCCTACGCTCGCCCGAGGGTCCGCAGGCCGGTCAGGGCGCCACCGAGCATGAAGCCCAGGTCGCCGCCGGCGGTGAGGAACCGGAAGCCTTGCTCGGCACGACGGCGCGCCTCCTCCGGTGAACCGGTGGCGATGCCCGGCACCTTACCGGTGTCTCGGCACGCCTCCAGCACGCGCTCGATCGCCCGCGCGTGCTCGTCGCGGTACGCCGCGTTGGTTGGCCTGATGCCCATCGAGAGGGCGAGGTCGGCCGGGCCGATCCAGCAGCCATCGATCCCGTCGACCGCCAGGATCGCCTCGGCGTTGTCCGCGGCCTGCTTGCTCTCGATCTGGACGGCGACGAAGAGCTGCTCGTCGATCCAGTCGGGGTAGTCGGGGCCGTAGGCGGCCGCGCGTCCCCAACCCCAGGAGCGCTGCCCACGGGGTGGGAAGTGGCACGCCGCGACGACGGCGCGGGCGTCCTCGACCGAGTTCACCAGCGGCACCACGATCCCCAGCGCGCCTTCGTCGAGCAGGCGCCCGGTCAGGGTGTAGTTGTTGAAGGCGACGCGGGCCATGGGGATCGCCGAGCCGGCCGAGATGGCCAGGAAGGCGAGCGTGGTGGATTCCGGAGTGTTGGAGCCGTGCTGGGTGTCGACTAGCAGGAAGTCGATGCCAGTCTTGCTCAGTGCCTCCGCGGCGAGCGGGGAGCCCAGCGAGAGGCCGTAGCCGAACGCGGGCTGTCCCTGGAGCATGAGCTGCTTCGCGGTGTTCAGTTTCATGGTGACGCTCCCTCAGTTCCGCCAGATTTGCCCAGTGGCACCAAGTATAGCTTACCGCAAACCCCGCGTCTCGCCGGCTGTCACATGGGGATTCGCAGTAGCGCGCGTGTGCGCCCGGCCGCCAGATTTGGCAGGCTGGATGGGCGTCTTGTTCTGACAGCCTCACTCCGCCTCGGGGTCGGGCGAGGCGGGCTCGAGCAAGAGGCGCCGCAGCGTCGCCTCGGCCCGGCGGCGGACGGCGGTCACCGCCTGGGTCGTCACCCCCAGCTCACAGGCGATCTCCTGGGTCTCGCGGTCCTGCCAGTAAAACCCGGCGATGATCGCCCGCTGCCGAGGGGAGAGTCGGGCGAGGGCGCGCCGAAGGCGCGGATTGGCGATCCCGACCGGCTCCGGGCCGGGGACTGCCGGTTCGACGAGAAGCTCGCCGTGGCTGTCGACCAGCCCACACTCCCGCCCGCGGCGCCGATCCTCGGCCCGGAGGTAGCGGGCGATGTGCCAGTGGAGCCTTGCCTTGAGGTAGGTGGCGAAGTTGCCCTCGCGCTCCGCGGAGAACGCGCGGACCAGCTCCAGGAAGAAGCGGGCGGTCTCCTGGGACAGATCCGCGTGCCCAGCGTACCCGCGCCGAAAGCTCGCCACTGTCGCCTCGAGTAACGGGCGGAAGCGTCGATAGAGCACCTCCTGCGCCGTCAGGTCGCCCCGCTGCGTCGCGGCGACCAGCTCGGTTGTGGAGTGACAATCGAGGTCGGACTGTGCCGGCATAGGGGGGAACCTCCAAACGCTACTCGTACCGGCGAACCAGGGCCACGACCTTCCCCTGAATCGCGACGTCGGAGACGATCATCGGCTCGAGATAGGGGTTCGCCGGCTGAAGCCGGATGTGCCCCCGCTCGCGATACAGGCGCTTCAGCGTCGCCCCGGTCCCGACGAGCGCGACCACCGTCTCGCCGTTCTCGGCGGTGTTCTGGGGCTGGACGAGGACGAAGTCGCCGTCGTTGATGCCATCGCCGATCATACTGTGCCCCCGTACCCGCAGAATGAAGTTCCGCGGACTGCGAGCCAGGCCCGCTTCGACCCAGAGAAACTCCGTGTGCTCCTCGTACGCTTCGATCGGCTGGCCAGCGGCGATCTCGCCGACGACCGGCAGCTTATACAGGTTGGGTTTTACCTCGCGTTCGCCCGGTCGGCTGATTACCTCGATGCCGCGCGCCCGATGGGGATCGCGCCGCACGTAGCCCTTCTTCTCCAACGCCACCACGTGGGCCAACGCTGCAGTGGGGGAGATCCCATCCATCGCCGCGCCGATCTCGCTCATCGACGGAGACATCTCGTTGGCCTCGCTGTAGCTGGCGATGAACTCCAGCGCCCGCCGCTGGCGATCGGTGAGTCGACGGTCCATAAGCCACCTCCTCTGGTCGTTATTCTATATGATAGGCTGCTGCATGTCAAGTGGATATGCCACCTAATGAGCATTGTAATCGAAGGTGTCAAAAAAACAACGCCGGGACGGGCGAAGTGGGAAATCGTTGCGGCACGGAAGTGCGCGTGGTAGAATGGGCATCGGT
>JACPQP010000243.1 GCA_016190465.1 Chloroflexota bacterium | reverse complement strand
GGGGTTGGGGAGAGGGGGCACCCGGCCGCTGGCGCACGATTGCGGCCTTGCAGGTACCGCCGGCGTCATCCCCGGACCAAAGCCCCTCTCCCCTGGTGGGAGAGGGGTTGGGGAGAGGGGGCACCCGGCCGCTGGCGCACGACTCTGGCGGCAGAGGTTGCGCGGAACAGCCTGGCCGGACTCACGCCTCCTCCTGGCGTAGCGTGAAGCGGCTGCGGGGCGTCTCGTGGAGGGTGATTGCGGCGAGTGGGCCGGGGCAGACAGGGGCCAGCCACTCCCAGATGGCCCGCGCCACGTTCTCGCTCGTCGGGTTCACCACGTCGAAGGGCGGCACCTCGAGATTCAGGTGGCGATGGTCCACCCGCCCCAGGACGTGGTCCTGGACCGCCGCGTCGAGTTGGGCCAGGTCGACAACCATGCCGGTCCGCGGGTCGGGAGCACCGGTGATCGTGACGTCCAACTGGTACGTGTGGCCGTGACCGTAGGGGTTGTTGCACTTCCCAAAGATGGCCCGGTTCTCCTCTGGCGTCAGCGCCGCCGCGTGCAGGCGGTGCGCCGCCGAGAAAGTATAGGATCGCACCAGGCTCACCACCTCTGACGCCACCGCGTCACCCATCGCTACTCCCTTCGTCCGTGGCGTCATACCCGCCTCTGGGTATTGAGGGACGTCTGCAAGCCCTCGCCCCTCTTCCACAGGGGGTACGCCCTCACCCCTCGCCCCTCTCCCGCGGGGAGAGGGGCGAGGGGTGAGGGCGACCCCCGCGGGAGACGGGCCCCTCCACTCGCACACTCCGGCGAGTGTCTCGTCCTCGGCGACACGCGCTGCCACCACGCAGACCTCAGTGGGTGCGCGAGAGTCCCCCACCCCTTGCCCCTCTCCAGAACGGCGGTCACCCCCGCCCGCCCGCAGCTCCTCGCTCACGGCGCGGCGGATGGAGCACGCGAGCGTCTCGACGCACGGAAGGAGCCGGGCCGCCTGGAACTCAGCGACCTCCGCGTTGATGAACCGGTGGTCAAACCGCCGGATCACCGTCGCCAGCGCCCGGTCCACTTCGACGACGTTGATGGCCATCCCCATGCGCTCGTCGATCGGGCCGCGCACCGTCACCTCGACAGTATAGTTGTGGCCGTGCCCAAAGGGCGACGTGCACGGACCAAACCGGCGGACGTTCTCTTCGGCCGACCATTCCGGCACCCAGTAGCGGTGCGACGCCTCGAACGCCCCCCGGCGGGTGATCTCTACCAGACTCGGCACGCGGTCAAGCCTACCCGGTTCGGTCATCTTCACACCCGGACGCCGATCAGGGCGAGGAACTCGGAGCGGGTCGCGAGGTTGTCGCGGAAGGCGCCGCGCATCGCGCTGGTGATCATCTTCGAGCCGGTGGCCCGGACGCCACGGATGGTCGTGCAGGAATGCTCCGCCTCGATCACCACGCCCACGCCGAGGGCCGAGAGACGGCTCTCGATGGCATCGGCCACCTGCGAGGTCAGCCGCTCCTGGAGCTGAGGCCGCCGGGCGAGCAACTCGACGAGCCGGGCCAGCTTCGAGACGCCAACCACGTGGCCGTCGGGGATGTAACCGATGTGCGCCACGCCGCGAAATGGCAGCAAGTGGTGCTCGCACAGCGAGTAGACCGGTATGTCGCTCAGGATCACCATCTCGTGGTGGTCCTCGGCGAACGTGACCCCCAGCACTTCGGCCGGGTCGTGGTTGAGCCCGGCGAAGAGCTCCGCGTACATCGACGCCACTCGCCGGGGCGTATCACGTAGCCCCTCCCGCTCGGGATCCTCGCCGAGCGCATCGAGGATCTCCCGCACCGCGCGCTCGATCCGCAGGCGAGCAATCGGATTCAACTCCAGCGGTCGCGGCAGTTGCCGTCCCGGCGCGACGGTCTCCGCGATCCGCACTGCCCTATCCACGCTCCCCATCTCTCGTCCCCGTTTTCTCTGGAATGCTGTTGGTCAAAGGGGATACTGCTGAAGGACTTCCACTGGACCAGACATCAACTGGGCTACCCTGTTGATTAAATAGTACCACTCCGCCGGGCATTCCGGGGGAGGGAATAGGCAGGCTTGAGAGAGGAGCCGGAGTGAGGGATGGCATATCACTTGCCCTCGAGAGGCGATTCGAGAGGAGAAAGTGACTGGACTGAAGCACGACCAACCGCGCCACGGCCACTGGCAGTTACACTCCGTGATCCTCCTTGGCGCGCTGCTCGTGGCGGTGCTCGTGGTTCCCATCGACCCGCTCGATCCGCGAGTGCCGCCGCCCGTGGTTGGCGCTGAACCACCGACCGATCCAACGCTCCAGCAGATCGTCGAGGCGCACGCCCGTGCCGGCGGTGCGCGGTTCGGCGTCGCCATCCGCAACCTGGCGACCGGTCAGACCGCGTACCTCAACGCCGAAGAGGTGTTCGCGGCGGCCAGCCTGTATAAGCTGGCGGTGCTCTACACCGCCTACGCCGATGCGTGGGCCGGCCGGCTCGATCTGGACGAGACGCTGACGGTAACCGCATACACGCTACGCGAAGACGACGAGCCGACGCTCGGCGAGGGTGATCGGGTGAGCGTCCGCGAGGCGCTGGGGCGCATGATTACCTGGAGCGACAACACCGCTGCCTACCTGCTGCTCGATCGGCTGGGTTGGAGTCACGTCAACGCGGCCATGGCGGGGCTCGGCCTGCCCCACACGCGCGTCGGGTCGCCCGGCGCGACGACACGGCCGGTCGAAGTGGCCTCGTTGCTCGAGCGGGTGGCCTTCCAGCAGGCGGTCGCCCCGGGGGCCAGTGCGGAGATGCTCGACCTCTTGCTCGACCAGCAGGTCGTCGACCGTCTGCCGGCGCTCTTGCCCTCGGGAGTGCGGGTGGCACATAAGACCGGCAACCTGCCCGGCATCCGACACGATGCGGGGATCGTCTTCGGGCCGCGGGGCACCTACGTCATCGTCATTATGGCCGACGGGGTGGACGACCCAGATGCGACGACCATGCGGATCGCCGAACTGTCGTCGGCGGTCTACGACTACTTCACGGCGGGAGCGATCGTCGTTCCGCCTGAGCCGGCCACCGAGGCGGCGTCGGCGCCATGAGTGGCGCATCCCGTCGCCCAGGTAGTCGTCAGTCATCAGTTACCAGTCGTCAGCAGCGCCAGGGACGAATGGTAACCGCAGATGCACGCGGCCCTCACCCCCTACCCCTCTCCCACGGGGAGAGGGGTAGGGGGTGAGGGCCGCGTGCATCTGCGGTTGCAAACTCCGTAACTCCGGGCCTCTGACTGACACACGTTCGCTACACCGCGCCCGCGCGGCGCAGCAGCCACCCGGCGATTCGGGTCCGCAGCAGGGATGGGCTGAAGGGCTTGGCGAGGAAGTCGGTGGCACCCTCGGCGAAGCTGGCGATGACGTGCTCGCCTTCGGTCCGCTCGGTCAGGACGACAACCGGCATCCGGGCCGTCTCGAGCTTCCCTCGGAGCGTCCGGGCGATATGGAGCCCGTCGAGATGCGGCATAGTGGCGTCCAGGACCGCCAGGTCGGGTCGCTCGTCGAGCGCGAGACGGAGCGCTTCGAGGCCATCGCTGGCCTCGATGACTTCGTGCCCGTCCGCCCGCAACATCTCGGCGATCAGGCGCACGGTTGCCGGGTCGTCGTCGGCGACGAGGATCCGGCCCCTCTTCGGAGTGGTCGCCCCGCTCCGGCTGACATCCGGTGGCTGCACGTGGTGCACCGCCGACCGGGGCACGTCGAAGCGGAGGTCCATCCCCTCGGCGGCGGTGTCGACCTGGAGCGCCTCGCCAGCGTCGCGGACACGCTGTCGGGCGTCACCGACGATCTCTTCGAGTACCTCGTCGGTGTGTACCGGGTCGTGGTGGGAGAGAAGGAGCCGGCGAACGCCCGCGGCCATCGCGACGTCGACCACGTATTCGAACGGACTGTGACCCCACCCGCGCTTGGCTGGATACTCGGCCAGCGTGTACTGCGAGTCGTGGACCACCAGGTCGGCATCGCGGAGAAAGGCGATGTGGCGGGCATCCCCCTCGTGGACGATCGCTCGCTCCCGGACCGGTCGCCGGGTCCCGTCGCGGAACAGCGGCAGGGCGTACGGCTCGTGGTCGGTGGCATAGATGACGGTGACGTCTCCCAGTTGGAGGCGATAGCCAATGCACATCCCGTTGTGATTGAGCGCCTGGGTGGTGACCCGCACGGGCCCAATGTGGAACGTGTCTTCAAACAGCTCCCGGAACGTAATCGACGCCTGCATCTGGTCGAGATCGACCGGGAAGTACTGGTACTCCATCTGCCCGGCCAGCGTCGTCTCGATGCTCCGCCGCTGGCCAGGGGGCGCGACGATGGTGAGGGAGTTACCGGGGATGAAGGCCGGCGTGAAGAACGGGAAACCCTGGATGTGGTCCCAGTGGGTATGCGTCAGCATCAGGTGGGCGCGCAGCGGCCGAGGGCCCTCGCGTAGTAGCGTCTGCCCGAGCGCGCGCAGGCCACTGCCGGCGTCGAGGATGATGATCTCGGCCGGCTGCTCCGGCGTATCCCCTTCGACGCGGATCTCGAGGCAGGACGTGTTTCCCCCATAGCGAAAGGTCGTCGGCCCCGGGACGGGGATCGAGCCGCGAGTGCCCCAGATGCGTACCCTAAGCATTGGTCTCCCCTCCTGATTGCACGTTCCGAATCCACCATCCCCTGGGGCTGGTTCAGCCCAATCCTACCGGCAATCCGCTCTATCCGGCCAGCAGTCGCCGCAACCGCTCCCCCACGACATGCTCCTCGCCATCGGACAGCGTGGCCGGGCTGAGCAGGAGCGCCCGGTCGTCGTTGCTCACCCAGATGCTCGGATCGCCGGTCCGCAGCCCCTCGATCACCGCCCCGAGCGCCTTCCCGCTGCTCGCCGAATCGAGCTCGACGCGGAGGCGGGTCGCCGGCCCGTATTCCGGCAGCACGCTGATCGACACCCGCGGGAGCCCTTCCAGGTACCCAGCCATCACCCGAACCTTCTGGTCGTAGCCCCGCAGGCGGGCGTCGTGATCCATCGACATCCACTCCCGCAGCGCGACGACCACGGCGATCACCTCCTGACGATCGACTTTCAGTGGCCGACCAAAGGTGCGGTAGGGGGTTGTCTCGAAGCTGACGAAGGTCTGGGCCGCCGCTGCTTCGACCAGATCCCGGCGGCCACAGAGGATGCCAGTCGAGTTGGGGGCGCCGAAGTACTTCGCCCCAAAGCACACGAGGTCGGCCCCGGTGCGCGCCCAGCCGGTGAACCGGTCCAGAGGATACACCTGACCGGCGGCGTCCACAAGCGTGGGGACGCCGGCACGCCGAGCCAGGGTGACGACCTCGGCGAGCGAGACGGAGCCAGGCACGCCGTCAAGGTGGGCCGGAAAGAGGACGTTCGCCACCAGCGGGCCAAGTGCGGCGGCGAGCTGCTCGGCGCTGGTGCCCGCCGTGTCTCCCACCTCGACCAGCTTCGGGCCGACGATGGTCACACACCGGTCGTACTTGTAGCGGTGGCGCCTCTGGATGAGGACGGCGTTCTTCAGCCCGGTCAGGTCGGGGATCTGCTCGATGCGGGCACCGTCGGCGCCGGTAATGCATGCCGCGGTCCCCAGGGCCAGCGCCGCCGCCGCGCCCGGCGTGACCAGCGCTGCCTCACAGCCGAGGATCTCGGCGATCGCCTGACCGGACTTCTCCTGGAGCTCGGCCATGCTACAGAAGTGGCGGTTAGCCTCTTCCATTGCCACGAGAACCCGTGGGGATAGCCGTGAGCCGCCGAGGAACGTGTTGTGCCCGCGCGCGTTGACCACGGGCCGGACGCCCAACTCCGCGTAGACGTTGCTCTGCGTGACACTCGCCATTCTCGGACCTCCTTTTCTCAACAGGGGCAGGCACGGGGGCCTGCCCCTACACCACGCTGCCCTGCCGGTTGGAACTCCCGGATCGGCCATACGCTCTTGCGTCCAGTCTGCCGCACGGTTTGGTTCCCCGGTTGCTCTCCATGATGAGCAACTTGCGGTGCCACGTCAAGGTATTCATACTGACCACCATCATCCTCACCCACTTGGTCGGCGGGGCTGGGTAGGGCTCCGGCGGCAACGAGGGGGCACGCGTCTTGCGCGTCTCACGGAGCGGTCAGCGATCAGGAGTGTACGATGGTTGTGACCGCGGCGAGAGCCAGGAGCTGGCACGCCAGCCGGGCCGAGGAAGTGCTCCAGGCGCTAGAGACCGGACGGAGCGGGCTGACCACCACGGTGGCCCGTCGCCGCCTGGCCGAGGTCGGCCCCAACGAGTTGAGGCCGGAGGCCCGGGTCTCGCCCATCGCCCTCTTCTTCGGACAATTCAAGGCCTTCCTCATCCTGATCCTGCTCGCCGCCGCGGCCATCTCGGTGCTCCTGGGCGAGGTGCTCGACGCCACGATCATCTTCATCATCGTCGCCCTCTCGGCCACGCTGGGCTTCATCCAGGAGTACCGGGCCTCGCGCGCCCTCGAGGCGCTGAGGCGCCTATCGGCGCCGACCGCCGACGTGGTGCGTGACGAGGAAGAGCAGACGATACCCGCCGGCGAGCTCGTGCCCGGAGATATCGTGCTCCTGGCGGTCGGCGATCGCGCGCCGGCCGATGGTCGGCTGATCGAGACGTACAACCTGAAGGTGGACGAGTCGACCTTCACTGGCGAGTCGGAGCCGGTGGAGAAACAGACCGATCCTCTCCTCGACTCGTCGCCGCTGGTCGAGCGCACGAACATGGTCTACGCGGGCACCACGGTCATTCATGGTCGCGGGGTGGCGGTGGTGGTGGCCACCGGCATGCAAACCGAGTTCGGCAGGATCGCGCACCTGATCCAGGTGGAGGAGGAACCCCGCACACCCCTCGAGCGTCGGATGGAGGAGATCGGTCGCCGGCTCGGGGTCGGTGCGCTGGCGGTGGTGGCGGTGGTGGTGGCTCTGGGCATCGGGCGCGGCGGTCTCCTCTTTGAGATGTTCCTGTGGGGAGTGAGCCTGGCCGTGGCCGCCGTTCCGGAGGCGCTGCCAGCGGTGGTGACAGGCGCCCTGACGATCGGCGTGCAGCGGATAGTGCGGCGCCACGCCATTGTGCGCCGCCTCCCGGCCGTCGAGACGTTGGGGACAACCACGGTCATCTGCTCCGACAAGACCGGCACGCTTACCCGTAATGAGATGACCGTTCGCCGGCTGTGGGTTGGCGAGCGAGAGGTCGAGGTGACCGGCATCGGCTACGAGCCGCGAGGCGAGCTGCGCGTCGAGGCGAGGGACGACCGCGATCTGGCCTGGATGGCCCGGGTGAGCATCCTCTGCAACGATGCCCACCTCCTGCGCGGCGAACACGGTCGCCATTTCATCCGGGGCGATCCCACCGAGGGGGCGCTCCTCGTGATGGCCGCCAAGATAGGTTTCGAGCCCGAGCCAGTCCGACTCGGCTATCCCCGGGTGGCGGAGATCCCGTTCAACGCCGTCCGCAAGCGGATGACGACCATACATCTGATCCCGGAAGGCCCAGCCGGACGTCTGCTTGTCTGCGTGAAGGGTGCCCCCGAGGTGATTCTCCCGCGCTGCACGCACTTCCTGCACCAGGGGATCGCCCGGCCTCTCACGCGGGAGGTGCGCCAGAGCGTCCTGGGCAGCAACGCGGCGATGGCCCGGCGGGCGTTGCGTGTGCTGGGTCTGGCGCGCCGCGAGCTACCCGGTGGCGCCGCTGAGCCGACCGAGGAGGTTGTCGAACGAGAGCTCGTGTTCGTCGGGCTCGCCGGCATGGTCGACCCGCCGCGCGACGAGGTGAAGTCCGCGCTTCGGGCGGCCGCGGAGGCAGGGGTCCGCACGCTCATGATCACCGGGGACCACAAGCTCACCGCGCTGGCGGTGGGCGGCGAGCTGGGGATGGTCCGGGATGACGACGTTGCCCTCACCGGACCGGAGATCGACCGCCTGACCGACGAGGAGTTCGCCCGCCTGACCGATGAGGTCACCGTTTTCGCCCGGACCACCCCGGAGCACAAGCTCCGGCTGGTGACAACGCTTCAGCACAAAGGGCAGATCGTCGCCATGACCGGCGATGGGATCAACGACGCGCCGGCCCTCCAGCGGGCCGATATCGGCGTGGCGATGGGCATCAGCGGCACCGACGTGACCCGGGAAGCCGCCGACATGGTGCTGGCGGACGATAACTATGCCACTATCGTCGCGGCGGTCAGCGAGGGGCGCGTCATCTACGACAACATCCGCAAGTTCATCCGCTACCTGCTCAGCACCAACTCGGGGGAGATCCTGACCATGTTCGTCGCCGTGCTGGTTGGGCTGCCGGTCCCTCTCCTGGCGATCCAGGTGCTCTGGATCAACCTGGTAACCGATGGCCTGCCGGCTCTGGCGCTGGGCGTGGAGCCCGCCGAGCCTGGGGTAATGCGCCGCCCGCCCCGGGATCCCCGCGAGAGCGTGTTCGCCCGGGGCCTGTGGCAGCACATCGTCTGGGTAGGAGTGCTGATGGCGGCGGGGACACTGGGAGTGATGGTTTGGGCGCTCGCCACCGAGTCGCTCGCCACCGCCAGAACAATGGTCTTCCTGACCCTGGCCTCGTTTCAGATGTTTCACGTCCTGGCCATTCGTTCGGAGTGGCAGTCGTTCCTCCGGTTGGGCCTGTTCTCCAACCCTTATCTGACGGGAGCGGTCGCGCTGACTTTCGCCCTGCAACTTGCGGTCACCTACGTCCCCTTCCTCCAATCGGGCTTCGCCACCGTCGCCCTGGATGCGCGCCAGGTGGGCGTCTGCCTTGCCGTCGCCAGCACCGTGTTCTGGGCGGTCGAGCTCGAGAAGTGGATACTCCGGCGCTTCTGAATTGTGATCTCGGACCTTGACAGCCGCCCAGTGGACCGTCTATAGTGAACGCAGGGCGGAAACCGTATTGCCCAACCCGATGAGCTGCTGCGCCCAATCAGCGGCTTGATGGTGCTCGCTGGTATTCCTGCTCAGTGGGTCCGTGTCCGCCGTCCGAGTCAGATCACCTGAGAGGGGTATCCAGATGTTGCAACGACGGTTTCTTCGCCGCGCGCTGACCGGCGCGGCCCAGCTACTTCGCACCGTGTCCAGTCCGGTCCGACGGAGCCACGCGTCCTCTGATGTCGCCACTGTCGCGACTCTGCCCGAGGGCGCCGTCGAGTGTGGCCCCGGCGAGCTGATGCCAGCGCTCTCGGCTGCCGCCACGACCACCGTCGAGGAGACGGGCCCGCTGCCCTCCTGTGCGCCAGACGCGAGCCCGGACGCTGGCGAGCTGCCCGCTGGAGCGGCGGCGGAGGAGCCTGTTGGCGCGCCCGAACCCGAAGTCACCACCGATGACCGCTGGCGAGAGTACCATCAGCACGGCCTCGAGGCCGCCCGCAACAAGCGATGGAACTGGGCGCAACGCCAACTGGAGCAGGCCATCCGCCTGGCGCCCGGTAGTCAGGCGCGCGAGGATCTGGAGACGGTGCGCACCGCTCGCCGGTGCCTGCGACTGCTCGAGAAGCGACCCCGCGACGCCGCCACGCATCTGCTGCTGGGGCGGTGCTACTTCGAGCTCGATATGGGCGAAGACGCCGAGCGCCAGTTCCGCCGGGCGAACGTGCTTTCCCCGGGCGAGCCTGCCCCCTACTATTTCCTCGCCCTGGAATACTGCTACCGTGGCGCCCTGGAGGAGGCCGAGAAGGCTTACCAGCAGGCGGCGGCCCTCGCCGAAGACCTCCCGCCCTTCTCCGCGCTGCTCGCCGAATACCAACACCTGGCCGGCGACGACGAGCCGTCGGCCGAGCCAGTCGGCGGCGCGACGCCCCTCACCGAGTCCGAGGCGGCCTTACCCGCCTGAGCCGAAGCGCTGGATCAGCTCGATCCGGTTGTTGTCGGGGTCGAGGAAGTAAAAGCTGCGCGAGCCATCCGGGCGCGCCAACGGTCCCCCTAGGACCGGGAGACCGCGCGATCGCACCACCGCGGCCGCGTCGTCGACGTCGTCGACCTCGATCGCTACGTGAGTCGACCGCGGGTCTGGTCGCGGCACGTCGTCGGGGTAGCGCACCAGATGGAGCATGGCGTTCCCGAGGTCGAGGAAGACCACGGCCGCGGGGTGGTAACTGGGCGTGGCGTGGCGTTGAACCCCCAGCAGCTCGCGCCAGAAGCGCTCGGCGCGCTCCAGATCCCAGACCGGGAGCGTCGCGTGGAACAGGCCAGTCGCGCGGGCCATTGTCCAAACCTCTTCGCAGCCACCATCGTAGAGCATCTCGGCGCCGCGGTGCAAGCGCCATATCTGCAGCCATCATCGTAGAACATTTCGCCGCCGCCGTGCAAGCGCCATATCTTTCGCCGCCGCCGTGCAGGCGCCATATCTATTGACATGCTTCGATATATCGGCTATATTGGAGTCAGAGAGGTGCAGCAACCGATGGCCGAGGCGCAGGGCAAACACCAGGTTCGCCCCGACCGAATCGAACTGCCCGAGCGAAGGAGGGGAATACGCTGCTGTTGCGGTGGCGACGGCCCCCGGCAGACCGCGGAAGAGGCGCAGCAGCTTGGCGAGGACCTTCAGATCCTGGCGCACCCGATCCGGCTCCAGATCCTCGACCTCCTGGCGCGGCACGCGGGCCAGCTCTGCGTCTGTGACCTCGAGGCAGCGCTGCCGGTCAAGCAGCCGACGGTGTCGCACCACCTCCAGTTGCTGCGCGACGCCGGCCTGATCGGCGTGGAGCGCCACGGGCTGTGGGCCTACTACTTCGTTCGGCGCGACGCGCTGACGGCGCTGCGCGACCGGATCACCAGCCGGCTCGCGGGCCTCGTGTAAGGGCGTGGGGCGACGGGGCACGTTCCCTTGCCGCATCTCCACGTTGTGGGGTAGCCAGACGGCGATTCGCCCCCGTCGCCGTGTCGGCGAAGCGGCAGGTGGGTGTTGTTGTAGCCGATAGATCGAAGTACGTCAATATCATCGAAGCGCATCGATGTACAGGGGTTCATGTGGGACCGACGAGTGCCTGTTCCGCGTCAAGTCGGAGCCAGTGCTGCTGTGCACCTGGCCCAAGCGCAGGTAGCGTAGGTAAGGAGGATGCTGTGAGCACGAACCTGAGTAACGCCGAAGCCATCAAGTCCGCGGTCCGCGACCACTACGGCCAGGCGGCCCGAGGGGGCGCCGAGCGCTCGTGCTGCGGCGACGGCGGAAGCGGTGACACCGGCGGCGGTGATCGCCAAACGCTGCCGCTGTATCGCGGCGAAGAGCTGGCTGTGCTCCCCACCGAGATTGCTGGAGACTCGTGGGGCTGCGGCAACCCGGTCGCGCTGGCGAGCCTCCGGCCGGGGGAGGTCGTCCTCGACCTGGGGTCGGGGGGTGGCCTGGACGTCCTGCTGGCGGCCCAGCGGGTGGGGCCGACGGGCTTCGCCTACGGCCTCGACATGACGGATGAGATGCTCGCGCTGGCCCGGCGCAACGCGGCGCGGGCCGGCGCGGCCAACGTGGCTTTCCTGAAGGGTGACATCGAAGCCATCCCGCTCGACGACGCGACCGTCGACGTCATCATCTCCAACTGCGTGATCAACCTCACGCCAGACAAGGGGAAGGTGCTGCGCGAGGCCTGGCGTGTCCTGCGGCCGGGCGGCCGGCTGGCGATCTCGGACATCGTGATCGACGGCGGGCTGGACGGGCTGCCGGTCAGCGAGGAGCAGATCCGCGAGGCGCTGAGCTGGGTCGGCTGCATCGCCGGCGCGCTCACTGCCGCTCAGTACCGGGAGCTACTGGTGGCGGCCGGCTTCGCCGAGGTCGACGTCGCCGTCCAGCACCGCTACTCGGTGGCGGATCTCGACCCGCAGTGGGCCCGGGCCGTGGCGACGCTGGCACCCGCGGTGGTTCACGACCTGGTCGGCCGCTTCACCAGCAGCGCCATCACCGCCCGGTGCCCGGTGGAGAGCTGAAGACACCGGGCCGACCTCACCCCCTGCCCCCTCTCCGACGCGGAGAGGGGGAGCCGCCATCCCCCTCCCCGACGCGGGGAGGGGGGAAGGGGGGAGAGGTCCGCGCCCTCGCCCCTAGGTGACCATAAGTGAGCGCCTATGCCCCCTTTCCCCCTCTCCCACGCTGCGGGAGAGGGGGGACGCGGGAACGGACCTCACCCCCACCCGCCGTTCCTGAGTGGGTTGTTCCTGATGGGGGCGGGCGCGGCGAGGGCGAGCCGACTGCTCAGGACTGCCTGACCAGCTCGACCTCCAGGGAGATCTTCACCTCGTTGCCGACCACGATGCCGCCCGCCTCGAGGGGGATGTTCCAGGTGAGCCCGTAGTTGCGGCGGTCGAAGGAGGTCCTGGCGCTGAACCCCGCGCGCTCGCCGCCCCAGGGATCCTTGGCCCGCCCCTCGAACGTGGTGTCGAGCACTGCCTCGCGGGTAATGTCGCGGATGGTCAGATCGCCGACGACACGGTAGCGATCCCCTCCCAACGCCTCGACGCGCCGGCTCCGGAATGCGAGCGTCGGGAACTGCTCCGCGTCGAGGAAGTCGGGCGAGCGCAGGTGGCCATCGCGCTGCGCCTCGCGGGTGTCGATGCTGGACGCGTCGATCGTCACCTCGACCGACGAGCGCGCCGGGTCGGCCTCGTCGGCTCGAACGCTGCCACTGAACGTGGCGAAGCGTCCCCGGACCGTGGTTACCATCATGTGCCGGACGGCGAACTCCACCTGGGTATGGGCCGGGTCGATCGTCCAGGTCGCGACGGTAGTGGGCTGTGTCTCCAGGACCATCATCCTACCTCCATTTTATGGTTTCCATAATTCCAGAAGGATCGAAGTATCCGCCAAAAAAAAGGGAGAGCTACGCACCTTCGTGAGCGGCGGCAGGCCGTGCCAGCAGGCCAGGTGCAAACCGCTCGACCTGCTCCCGGCGGAGCCGGAAGAAGTGGTGAGCGCCCTCGCGCCGCATACTCAGGAGTCCACACTCCAGAAGGGTCCGAGTGTGGTGCGACAGGGCCGGCGCACTCAGGTCGAAGATACCCGGGAGGTCCCCGCACCCCAGCTCCTCGCGCTCGGTCAGCAACTGCACGATCCGGTAGCGGGTCGGATCGCCGAGCGCTCGGAACACCTTCACGGCCATCAACTCGTCGGCGGTGAGCTCGGTCATCTCCGTGGGCACTTCCATCCTTTTAGAATCGTGGAACCTATTGAGATCATAACAGGTGGCAGGGGCCTCGTCAAGCACTATCGCGTGGGAGCCACCAGGTGGCCGCTCTGGCCTGGTAGACATCATCGCCGCGCGGGAGTGCCTGCTTACAAGGTTGCGTTCTCAGCGCAAAGGCGGTATAATACTTTCACTAGGTTCTTTCCGCAGCTTGCCAGCCGCGGCCGGGTCGGTGATGTGGCTTCTTCGGGCTCATACCCCTGACTGGTCTCATTCCTCCCCATCGTAGTTGCGCTGACGGATCGCTAGCAATAAACTTTCATCAGGAGTCAGCGTGATTACCCTCCAAGACAAGATCCTCTCGTGCCGGGACTGTAGCCGGGAGTTCGCCTTCACGGTCGGCGAGCAGGAGTTCTTTGCCCAGAAGGGCCTTACGAATAGCCCGAGCCGGTGTCCGGAATGCCGCGCAGCTCGCAAGGGACGGCAGGCGGAAAGCGGCAGTGCCTCCCGTGGTTACAGCGGCGGGTACGCCCGTCGGGAGCGCGAGATGTTCCCAGCGGTCTGCGCGCAGTGTGGGAAGGACACGACAGTACCCTTCCAGCCGCGCGGTGACCGACCCGTCTACTGCTCCGAGTGCTACTCGGCCCAGCGTCCAAGCGATGGCTACGAGCGGCGTTCGAGCGGCCGCCGCAACTGGTAGGCAGCCCAGGCGGGCTCGACCAGATAGCCCGGAACCAGCGGGTGGCAGAGGTGCCACCCCCTGGTTTTTTGTGGGAGCAGGGTCTTGCATCCGCCCTGGGAACGCGGTATACTGAGGGTACGCGGCATTGGTGTAAGGGCAACACATCTGCTTCCCAAGCAGAGGACTGTCGGTTCGAATCCGATATGCCGCTCTCCGCCCGCCCCACAGGCGGGCTTTTCTGTTGAGAAGAGCATCCATTTACCATCGTCCTGGCTGCCTGTGCCTTGGGCTCTTGCACTTGACATAGCGCGACCCGCCGGCGTAGCACAAACATGGAACCTGGCAGCCGTTGCTTGGGCCGCTAAGGAAAGATGGCGGGAGAGCCTGGCAACCTTCATCAGGCGGACAAGCCCGGGTCGCCCAGGTGGTTGACCACGGGGTGCGGCTACTCTCCTCCTACCACCCAACCCCCCCACTTCTACCCGCTGCCCCGCCCGCCGCGCCCTTTCCGACTCAGTGTGGCGATGGGATGCAGCATGCGTGGGGTCGACCTGACTCGCTACCGTCAGCTCCTCGCGGCCCTGCTCTTCGCGCTTGTCGGCGGCGCGCTCGTCGCGGGCGTGGCCGCGGACGAGCCGCGGCGAAGCAGCGCGGAGGTCGGTGACCTCGTTTGGGCAACCCATGCCCGTCTGCCAACTGGCCGCGAGGGTCTGGGGGTGGCGGTGTCGTCCAGCGGTGACATCTACGCCATCGGGGGATACAACTACTTCTTCGGCGGCACGCTCTCGGTGGTCGAGGCTTACGATCCGGGGACGAACACGTGGACGACTCGGGCGAGCATGCCCACCGCGCGAGATCGCCTGGGGGTGACGGGTGCGACCAACGGGAAGATCTACGCCATCGGCGGGCACAGCTCCGGCGACAACTCCCTCGCGACGGTGGGAGAGTACGACCCGGCGGCGGACACCTGGACGATCAGGGCCAGTATGCCCACCGCCCGGCGCTCGCTTGGTGTGGTGGCCAGCCATAGCAGGATCTACGCCATCGGAGGAGTTGTCTACGACTACGGCTCTGGCTACCGCCACCTGGACGCCGTCGATGAGTACGACCCCACGGCCAACACGTGGCGAGCGCTCGCCAGGCTGCCCACCGTGCGCGCTGGCCTGGGGTTGGCAGCGGCGAGCAACGGCAAGCTTTACGCCATCGGCCGCCATTCCCGCCTCGGCGGTGGGCAAGCGCACCGACATCCACGTGAGGCTGGTGCCGCCGCCCGGCAAGACGCTAGGCCAGGCCCCCGATCTGAGGATTACGTTCGCCTGCGTGCGCGCCATCCCCACGCCGACCGCCACCGCGTCGCCGCCGGTGATTGCGACCGCGACGGCAACCCCGACGATCACGCCAACACCAACGCTGTCCCCCAGCCCGACCGCGACGACGGCGACCCGCACGCCGACCTTCGCGCCAACACGCACGTCTACCGCGTCGCCGACCGCGCCCCCGACGCGCACGCCCGCCCCGATAGCCAGCGTGCGAAACGTCCGCGTCAGCAACGTCACCGACAGCTCGGCCGCCGTCACCTGGGAGACGGCGGAAGGGACCAGCGGCGCCGTCCGCTACGCCATCTCCGGGACGCTGGCCTTCACCGCTGACCTCGCTCCCACGGCCCTCACCCCCGGCCCCTCTCCCGCAGCGCGGGAGAGGGGCCGGGGGTGAGGGCCGTGCCTCTCGCCGAGGCTCCCGAGGTCAGCGTCGCCCTCGACGTGCGCAGCGCGGACTTCGTCGGCGATACGCACTACGTCGTCCTGCGCGGATTAGCCCCGTCGACGACCTACCAGCTTGTGATCGAGGGTGACGACTCGGGTGGCCCGCTCGGCGATGACAGGGCGACGCCCTATCTCTTCCAGACCGGGCCCGCGTTCTCCGCGATTCCGCCCCCGCCGAACCTGCTGGCCGGAAAGGTGCGGGATACGGACGGCGCGGCCGGCGAGGGCTGTCTGCTGTTCGTCCGGCTGAGTGACGGCGATCGAATGGGGAGCTCCGGTGACTCCGCCCGGCTATCGGCGCTGACCGAGCCGGAGGGCAAGTTCCTCGTCGCCCTGCACGCGCGCACCGCCGACTTGCGAAGCCTCTTTGATTACCAGATCGGCTGACGCTTCGGCGGTCTCATTCTGGTGGAGAGTCTCTGCGGCTCGCGCGGGAGCACCCGCGAGTGGTACTTCACCCCGGGGCACTTGTCAGAGTGCCCCGGGGCGGTCTCTGCGGCTCGCGCGGGAGCACCCGCGAGTGGTACCCGACCTCGGCGATCGACCCGGGCGCCGCCTACGGCTACGTGGGGGACGTCCCCTTGCAGCGGGTGACGACGGAGCGCCTCCCGCTCGTGGCCGGCTGGAACCTGATCGTGCTGCCGGTCGAGCCGACCACGACGATGCGGGCGGCCGACCTTGGCCAGGTGCTCGCCTCGCGGGGCATCACCGCTACGCAGATCGTCCGCTGGGACGAGTGGCACGGCGCCTGGTCGCCCCACCTCGTCGGCCGGGGCGCCAACAACTTCACGCTGTCCACCCGCCAGGGCTACTTCATCCGCATCTCCGGGAACGGTGGGCAAGCGGAAGTCGAAGGCTATACCATCGGCCAACCGGTGGCGAGCCTCGGCTTGGTCGACGGCTGGAACCTGGTCGCGGCGCCGTAACTGGCGACGCACCTCGCGGAAGACCTCGGCCGGGCGATTCGCGCCCAGGGCCGCAACGTCAGCCAGGTCGTGGAGTGGGACGCGGCGCGCGGCACCTGGTCGGCCCACCTGGTCGGCCGCGGCGGCAACAACTTCGCGCTTCAGCGGAGCCGGGGGTATTTCGTCCACGTGAGTGACGTCGCCAGTTCCTGCGACTCTCTGCCGTAGGGGCGGAGTCGGCCTCTCATCTGTGGGCATTGCACCCGGCCCGGCCGCGTGCTACAATCGGCGCCAATACTGGATAAAGCTGATCCAGTTACTCTAGTTCTGCCGCCGCTGGCGTCGCACGTGGTGGAGGTCCGCCTTGCCCCTTGATCCTGCGCTGGCTGCCCTTGGGCTCATCGTCGGGTTTGCCGTCGGCCTAACCGGCATGGGGGGCGGTGCGCTGATGGCGCCGCTCCTCATCTTCATCGGCATCCGTCCCCTGGCTGTGGTTGGCACTGACCTCGCCTACTCCACCCTCATGAAACTGGTCGGCAGCGCGCAGCACCTGCGGCTCGGCACCGTCGACTTCCCCACGGTGAAGCGTCTGGCCCGCGGCAGCCTGCCGGGCGCGCTGCTCGGCGTCGCCATCCTGAGGCGCCTGCCGCAGAGTCAGGTCGACCACGTCATCACTCAAGTGCTCGGGATCGCGCTGGTGCTGGTGGCCGGCACTCTCCTCATTGGCTTCTTCCTCCCCGGCCTTCGCCCGGTGGCCGTCGGTCCGGGGGTGCTGACGCTGGCCGGGTTCGTCGTCGGACTGCTGGTTGGCATCACCTCGGTCGGCGGTGGCAGCCTGGTCGTCGCGCTGCTCGCCCTGGGCACCATGTTCCCGGCGCGCACCATCGTGGGCACCGACCTTGCCCACGCCTTCCTGCTGGTGACGGTCGCGGCCCTCGCCCACTGGCAGGCTGGCAACGTCGACTTCGGCCTGAGCCTGAACCTGCTGGTGGGCGCGATCCCCGGCGTTCTCGTCGGTAGCCGGCTCAGCGTACGCCTGCCAGAGAGGGCACTCCGCCCGACCCTGGCCGTGGTGCTGTTGGCGACAGGGTTGAGATTGCTCTGAGGGGGGAGGCCCTCACCCCCTGCCCGCCGTTCCTAGCCAGGTCCCACCAGGGGAGAGGGAGTGGAGCCGGGCCGCTCCCCTTCCCCCCTGGTGGGGGAAGGGGC
>JACPQP010000241.1 GCA_016190465.1 Chloroflexota bacterium | reverse complement strand
CTCGCCCCTCTCCCCGTGGGAGAGGGGTAGGGGGTGAGGGCCGCTGCCTGGCGCTACTGACGACTGATAACTGATTACTGACGACTACTTAGATCAACGCAGAAACGGCGTCTTCAGGCCATGGCGGGCGGCGGCGGCCAGCGCCTCGGGATAGCCGGCGTCGGCGTGGCGGGCGATGGCGGTCCAGGGATCGGCGGTAAGCACCCGCTCGATGCGCCGCGCGCTGCCGCGAGTCCCTTCGGCCACGACCACCTGGCCGGCGTGGATGCTGTAGCCGATGCCGACGCCGCCGCCGTGGTGGATGGATACCCAGGCGGCACCGCAGGCGGTGTTCAGCAACGCGTTGAGCAGCGGCCAGTCGGCGATCGTGTCCGAGCCGTCGCGCATCGCCTCCGTCTCCCGGTAGGGAGACGCGACGGATCCCCCGTCGAGGTGATCCCTCCCGATGACGATCGGCGCGCCGAGCTCGCCCTTCCGAACCAGCCGGTCGATGGCCAGCCCCAGTTGCGCCCGCTCACCGTAGCCCAGCCAGCAGATCCGGGCCGGGAGGCCCTGGAACGGGACGCGCGAGCCCGCGAGCTGGATCCAGCGGCGCAGCGAGGTGTTCTTCGGGAGGAGGCGCAGGACCAGGCGATCGATGCGCGCGATGTCCGCCGGGTCGCCGGAGAGCGCGGCCCACCGGAATGGCCCCCTTCCCTCGCAGAACAGCGGGCGAATGTACATCGGAACGAAGCCGGGGATGTGGAAGGCATCGGCGACGCCCCGATCCGCCGCCCGCCGGCGAATGTTGTTCCCATAGTCGAAGACGACCGCGCCGTCCTCCTGGAAGGTCAACAGCGCCCGCACGTGTGCCGCGATCGAATCGAGCGCGCGCGCGACGTATTCATCCGGGGCTTCCGCTCGAAGCCGGGTGGCCTCGTCGACGTCGAGTCCGAGAGGGACGTAGCACAGCGGGTCGTGCGCCGGGGTCTGGTCGGTCACCACGTCCGGCCGAAAGCCCATCGCCGCCAGGGTCGGCTGGATCTCGGCCGCGTTCCCCCGTAGCCCGACGGAGAGCGGGCGTCGCGCTCTCCGGGCCTCCTCGACCCAGGCCAGCGCCTCCGGCAGCGACGCGGTCGCCCGGTCGACATACCCCGTCCGGTGACGGCGCTCCAGCCGCCGCGGGTCGACCTCGACGACCAGCGCCACACCTCCGTTCATCGTCACCGCGAGGGGTTGCGCACCGCCCATGCCGCCCAGACCAGCGGTCAGGACGACCCGGCCGACCAGGTCGGCATCGCCAGAGTGGTCGGCGCCATTCTGATCAGCAACGTGTTCGGAAGCAAAGTGCCGTCTGGCTACCTGGGCGAGGGTCTCGTAGGTGCCCTGGAGGATCCCCTGGGTGCCGATGTAGATCCAGCTTCCGGCGGTCATCTGACCGTACATCGTGAGCCCCAGCCGCTCCAGCGCGTCGAAGTTGGCCTGGGTCGCCCAGGCCGGCACCAGGTTGGCGTTCGCGATGAGGACACGCGGGGCATCCGGATGGGTCGGACAGATCCCCACGGGCCGCCCGGACTGCACCAGCAACGTTTCGTCGTCCCCCAGCTCCTGGAGCGCCACGACGATGCGGTCGAAGTCGCGCCACGACCGGGCCGCCCGCCCTCGGCCGCCGTAGACGACGAGCTCCGCCGGGTTCTCGGCCACCTCGGGATCGAGGTTGTTCATCAGCATGCGCAACGCCGCCTCCTGACGCCAGCCCCGGCACGACCGGGCGGCGCCACGAGGGGCACGGACGATCCGGCCGGGCTCGGGCGAGAGGTGTTCACGGCGGTCTGCCGCACCCGCCGTCTCGGTGGCCGTCCGATCGGCCATCCGGTCCGCCAACGGACTGACTGCCGAGCGAGGTGTCGTTTGGCCTGGTGGGTTCACGATGCCAACTCCGACTCGGGTAGATGCCTGGTCAGGCACGAGTCGCCCACCTCAGCGAGCTTGCCCGACCAGATCAGCTCGGTCACCGCCTCGAACAGGGGATGAAGGGGCGCGTCGCGCAGAGTCGATGGGGTCACCTCCCGTATCACGCGGCGGGCGGCCAGGAGCGACGGTCCGAGGCGCAGGTGCCACCAGCTCTGCGTTTCGCGGATGTCGAGGGCTTGCGCCGCCGTGCACAGCTCGATCGCCAGCGTCCGGCCGACGTTCTCGACGATCGGACGAAGCTTGCGGACCGCGGTCCACCCCATGCTCACGTGGTCCTCCTGATCGCCGGACGACGGGATGGAGTCGACGCTCGCCGGATGGCAGAGCACCTTGTTCTCGGAGACCAACGCGGCGGCCGTGTACTGGGCGATCATGTAGCCCGAGCTGGTTTCGCCGACCGCGAGGAACGGCGGCAATCCGGCCTTCCCCGAGACCAGTTGCGCGGTGCGCCGCTCGGAGATCGAGGCGATCTCGGCCAGCGCGATGGCCAGGAAATCGGCCGCCAGCGCGAGTGGCTGCCCGTGGAAGTTCCCCTGGCAGAGGAGCTGATGGCCGCCATCGCGGGCGACGACCAACGGGTTGTCTGTCACCGCGTTTAGCTCGGTGGCGACCGTCTTCTCGACAAATGCGAGCGCCTCTCGGCTGGCGCCGTGGACCTGCGGCATGCAGCGGAGCGAGTAGGCGTCTTGCGTCCGATCGGACCACTGGCTGATCGACGCGGGCGCCACCTCTTCGGCGCGGGAGGTGCTCCCAAGCAAGAGCTGGCGCAATCGCCGCGCCGAAGTGCGCTGACCGTGAAAGGGGCGCAGCTCCTGGACGATGGGGTCGAACGCTTCCGCGAGGCCCCCGAGCGCGGTGAAGCTCAACGCGCCGGCGAGGTCGGCCAGGTCGAGAAGGCGCCTCGCGTCCGCGACCGCCAGGGCCAGCCCACCCGCCATCGCCGCGGTCCCGTTCAGCAGCGCCAGCGCCTCTTTGGGCGCAAACGCCGGCATCGGGGCCAGCCCCACGCGGCGAAACGCCTCCGGCGCGGGATACGCTGCTCCGTGCACGCGGGCGGTGCCTTCGCCGATCAGCGAGAGCGCGACGTGGGCCAGTTGCGCCAGGTCCCCGCTCGCGCCCAGCGACCCCTGCGCGGGGACGACCGGGCTGAGACCACGGTTCACCATCTCGGCAAGGAGCTCGACGACCCGTGGGCGAATCCCACTGACCCCTCGGGCGAGCGAGTTGATGCGGACGGTCAGCATCGCCCGGACCACGTCTTCCGGCAACGCCGGCCCCACGCCCGCGGCGTGGGAGCGAACCAGGTCCCGCTGGAGGTCGGGGGCAGACTCGATGGCGACCGAACGCTCCTGTAAAGCGCCAAACCCCGTCGTGACCCCGTAGATCCTGCCACCGCGTCGAACGATCTCGGTCACGGCGTCGGCGCTCGCCTGCATGCGGGCCTTCGTCTCCGCCGAGATCGCCACTCGCCATCCCGACCGCGCGATGCCGGCGACCTGCTCGATCGTCAGATGCTGCCCGTCGAGCGACACGGTGCAAGTTGTCATCCTGGGCATCCTCTCCTCGTGTTTGGTGGGGCGCCTCGCCCCACCAGACCCCCGTTTCCCAACCTCTCGGTGGGGCTGGCGCAGCGCATTCAGGGCGCTTGCAGACGCAATTGCGAGTATTGCTGCGAAAGGCGTGCCAGGTGTACCGGGCACAGCCCTTGCAGCCGCCTGATCGAGGAGAACGAGCAGGCCGCCTACGCCACTGACTGATGCAGGCGCCCTGTGTCTCCCTGGAGGGGCTCTCACGCTCCCCCGGACAGCGGCAGCGTAAACCCGAAGGTGCTGCCCTGGCCAGGACCGGGGCTCTCCGCCCAGACTCGCCCCCCGTGCTGCGCGACGATCTCCCGCGCGATGGCCAGCCCCAGCCCGGTCCCGCCGATCTCCCGCCGATCGGACATATCCACCCGGTAGAACTTCTCGAACAGGTGCGGCTTCGCCTCGGCCGGCAGACCGAGCCCCTCGTCGCGGATGGTCACCACCAGCGCGCCATCGCTCACCCGCGCGCCCACCCGCACCTCGCCTCCCTCGGGCGAGTACTTGATCGCGTTGCCGACCAGGTTGGTCAGCACTTGAAGCACCCGATCCGGGTCGGCCCGCACCGGGGGGAGATCCGCTGGAAGATCGGCGACCAGACGATGCCGTGGCGACCGCTGCGGCGCCAGGTTCTCCAGCACTCGCTCCACCAGTTCGCCCACGCGCACCACTCCCCACCGCAGCCGGGCGCGCCCGCTCTCCAGACGCTGGATATCCAGGAAGTCGTCGAGCAGGTTGGATAGCCGCCGAGCCTCCCGAGGGATTGTCTCGTGGGCTTCGCGCTGCACCTCTGGTGGGAACTCGCGGTAGAGCAGCAGCTCAGCGAAGGCGAGAACCGAGGTCATCGGCGTTCGCAGCTCGTGGCTGACGATCGAGACGACCGCGTCCTTCGTCCGAGCCGCCTCCCGTTCGGCGGTCGTATCTCGCACCAGCACACCTCGCCCCAGCAACGTACCATCTGGAGCGGAGACAGGAAAGGTCGTGATCTGGACGTCACGTCGCCGCGGGCGAACGACCTCCGCGTCGAGGCGGTGTTCTACCTCCGGTCCGGCCAGCGCTCGATCGACGAACGCGGCGAACACTGCCGTCTCGGCCAGTTGTGAGCCCAGCTCCCGGACCAGGGCATCCCGAGTCAGCGGCTGCCGACCGAGATCCAGCGACGACAGGTCGAACATCTCCTCGAGCCGGCGGTTCCAACTGACCACCCGCCCCTCACGGTCGATCACTGCCAGCCCCTCGGTCATGCCGGCCATGACCGCTGCCAGCACCTGCCGCTCCTGCTCGACCAGCGCCAGAAGACGGCGCTGTGCCCCCTCCGCCTGCTGGCGCTGGGCGATCTCCTCGACCAGCCGACTGTTGGACGCGACGAGATCGGCCGTGCGCTCGACCACTCGCCGCTCCAACTGCTCGTGCGCCTCCCGCAGCGCGTCCTCCGCCCGCTTGTGCTCGGTGATGTCGGCGATGATGGCCACGATGCCGGTGGCCGCGCCTTTGGCGTCGCGCAGTAGCGCCCGCGCGATGCTCACGTCGATCAGCGAGCCATCCTTTCGCCGCCGGCGCGTCTCCGTATCGACGAGCAGCTCGCCGCGCAGCGCCCCCTGGTGCAACGCGCAGAACTCCTCCCACCGATCTTCCGGGACGATGGGCAGCGGGCGCCCGAGCACCTCCTCTTCGCGCCAACCGAAGATGCGCTCGGCGGTCGGGTTCCACTTCGTCACGTTCCCCTGGAGATCGAGAGCGACAATCGCCAGCGGCGAGGCCTGAATCAGCGCCTCCAGGGTCTGGTTGGTCTCCCGCAGCGCCTCCTCCGCCCGCCGGCGCGCGGTGACGTCGCGGAGGATGATGGTGAAGGTCGTCTGGCCGTTCAAGCTCAGCTTGGCGACCGTGGCCTCGGCCGGAAACTCCGTGCCGTCCTTCCGCCGGCCGGGCACCTCGCGGTGCAGCGCCTTGCTCCAGGCGCTCTCGGGCGCGGCCGCGAACTCGCGCGACCGCTGGCGGTGCACCTCCAGAAACCGCGGCGGCACCAGCAGATCGTGCGACTCACCGATGACCTCGCTGGCCCGGTAGCCGAAGATCTCCTCGGCCCCCCGGTTGAACCGGACGATGCGCAGCGCCTCGTCTAGGACAATGACGGCGTCAGCCGTGATGTCGAGGACGGTGGCGAATTGCCGCAACTCGGCGGTGCGTTGCTCCAGCGAGGCCGCCATCTCGTCGAAGGCCCGAGCCAGCGCGCCCAGCTCCTCCCCCCCATAGACGAGCCCGGTGCGCACGCTGAGGTTGCCCGCGCTCAGCCGCCTGGCCACCCCCACTAGCACTCCCACCGGGCGCATGATCACCCGATTGCTGTATATCCTGGCCGTGGCCAGCGCCAGCACCGCGACCAGCCCCAGCGCGGCCAGGTTGCGCGCCAGCAGCCGGTCCGCCTCGGCGAAGGCGACGGCGGTGGGGATGCCCACGCTGAGGTGCGCGTCCTCGCCCTCCGCCGCGCCACGCAACCGGGTGAACGCGAAGAGCCGCGGAACCCCGTCCAGACCGGTGGCCTCGGCCATGCCCTCGTCTCGAGCGAGGATGATCTGGACGATGGGCGCCTGCCTCGCTGATCGACTGGTCCAGCCCCCTGGATCAGGAGAATGGATGAGCACCGTACCGTGGTGGTCGATCACACTCAGCGCCGAGCCAGGCGGCAACCGCGCTTCCGTGGCGAATTCGGCGGGCCAGTCCAGGTTCAGCACGGCAACCATCACGAGCCGGACCCCGCCGGTATCGTCCAGGACGGGATAGCCCAGGCTGACCGTGGCCTGGCCGGTGGCGCGACCCACCTGGTAGTCGCCGACGGCGAGCCCGCGCGTCCGAAGGGCATCCTGGAAGAAGCCTCGTCCGGCCAGGGTGACCTCACCCTCTGGCCGAACCTCACCCCCTGACCGCCGTTCCTGACGCGGGTCCGACGCCCGGCTCAGGAACGGCAGAGGGGCCGGCTGGAGCGGAGTGCTGCACCACACCTCCCCGCCTGGCTTCGCTACGGCGAGACTGGCGTAGCGCGGGTGCTGCCGCGAGAGGTCGGCGAGGAAGAGGCCACAGGCGCCCGCGTCGCGCTCGCGCACGGCCGGGAGCTGCGCCAGCAGGGCGAGGAAGTGGCGCGTCTCCTCGATCCGGTGCCCCTGATCGTGAGAGATCAGCCGGACCAGCCGCGTCGCGCTCTGCTCGGCCTCGTCGATGGCCAGCTTCCGCTGCTCCGTAGCCGTGGCCAGCGTGAGCCCCAGCGCCGGGAGGATGGCCAGGAGGACCAGCAACAGCAGGCGCGTCTGAAGACTATGGAGCACCCCCGCCACCTGACCTCACCCTCCAGCCCTCCCGTTCCTGAGTGGATCGTTCCTGATGGGGGCGGGCGCCCGGCTCAGGAACGGCACGAGAGAGACCCGGCATGTCCTGTCGCCCCAGATTAGGACGATCATACCGGTCTTGTAACTCCTTTGGCAATGTCCCATTCCGGGTCAAGGTGCCGGCCGGGGCAGACCTAACCCCCTGGCCCCCTTCCCGGCGCGGGAAGGGGGAACGGGTGGGCCACCAGGCAGCAGTCAGCCGCCGTAGGGGCTGGCCCCAGTGCCTGCCCCCGCTGGCGGCTGACTGCTGCCTGGTGACGGCTACGTCGTCGCTGCCCTGATCTCCGCGGCGATCTGTCGCCAGGTGGGGGAGAGGTCGTCGGAGTCGATCTCCACGTCGATGAGGTACACTTCCACGCTGGACTCGGCCGCGCGGAGCGCCTCCCGGAATTCCTCCCGGGTGGTCACCCGGGTCCCTCGGCATCCCAACGCGCTGGCGATCGCGACGTAGTCCCAGGCGGGAAGATCGAAGTAGGGCTTCCTCCCCGCGATGGCCCGGAGGGTCGCGTAGCCGGTGTTGTTCCAGAGAATGACAATGGGGTTGATCCCGAGCTTGCGGGCCGTCGTCAGCTCCATCCCGGTCATCTGGAACCCGCCGTCGCCGACCAGTGCGATGGCCCGCCGGGTGGGAACGGCGAGCTGCGCGCCCACCGCCGCCGGGACGCCGAAGCCCACGCTGTTGTAGTAGGCCGGCCCGAGGAAGTGCTCGGTCCGCAGCTCGGTGCACGCATAGAGGCAGTCGCCAACATCCGCGACGACGACGTACTGCCCGCGGGCGATGAAGGCGTTGAGCTCCTCGATGATGCCCACCACGCGGATCGGCCCGGTGGTATCGGCCAGGGAGTCGGGTGAGAGACCGGACGGCGTCCCCTGACCCCCTTTCTCGGTGCCCTGGGCCCGACGCCCGGCCCAGGAACGGCTGGGGGCTTCAGAGTCGCCTTGCAAGGGCTCTTCCCCTCTGTCGTGGACGCTGGTGTCGGAGAGGGGCAGGGAGGGGTCAGGGCTACCTGGCCGGTGTGCTGGCGCCGAAGGCCGCGCCGCGGCAGGAAACTCCGGCTGGGCGAAAGTGCGTGGCAGTTCGGTGGACTCCAGGAGCCGGCCGATCAGGTCGACCAGGGTGACGTCCGGGTACCGGTGGTAGCCGACCACGGTCTCTTCAGCAGTGGCACCGATCACTCGCGAGCGGTCTACCTGGGCGGTGAAGAGCCCCGTGTTCACGTCGGTGAGGAAGGCTCCGAGCATGAGCAGGCAGTCGGAGCCCTCGACGATCTCACGGGCGAGCGCTGAGCCCACGCGGCCCATGTAGATGCCGACGAAGTTGGGGTGGGCCTCGGGGAAGACCGCCTTCCCCTCGATCGAGGTGGCGATGGGGAGGTCGAGCTTCTCCACCAGGGTGATGAGCTTTTCCCGGAGGCCGAACCGCGCAATCTCGACCCCGGCGTAGACGGCCGGCCGGTCGCTCTGCCGCAGACGGGCGACGACCTCCCGCATCGCCTCGTGCAGGGCATACCGGGTCTCCCCCCTCTCCGTGCCTGCCCCCATCAGGAACGACCCACTCAGGAACGGCAGGGCAGGGGGGCACGAAGGGTCCAGATGGACCCTTCGTGGG
>JACPQP010000240.1 GCA_016190465.1 Chloroflexota bacterium | reverse complement strand
ATGCGGCTCTGGCCGCGGCAAAGCAGCGCGGCCGCCAGGGCTGACCCACGAAGGGTCCAGTTGGACCCTTCGTGTCCCTGCACCCCCTCACCGCGTCGGTGAGGGGGACGGGGGGTGAGGTGGGCTGGAACTGATCTTGCCGCGTCCCTTCGATTCTCGCCTTGCCTGTCAGTTGATGCGACTCATGCCATCTTGAGCGGATCCGGAGGTGAGTGCTATAATGGCACCGCGAGAGCAGACTGAACCGGGCGAGCCGAGCGGCCCGAGCGTCTCAGAGCACGACCAGGCTCGTCTCTCGCGACGCAAGACTGGCGACGCCGAGTCCATCCTGTCGCGCATCGTGGAGAAAAGGCCCATTTCGGAGAGAGAGCCCGTTTCACCGGCCAGCCAAGCGAATGGGATCGACCTGGCCCGCAGAATCGTCGAGATCGAGTCGGACCGACAGGCCGAGAACATTGTGTTGCTGGACATCCGGCCGGTCGCCAATTTCGCCAACTACTTCGTCATCGCCACCGGGACGAGCGATCGCCACATTAAGGCGATCGCCGACGCCGTCGTCGAATCGTTGCGGGAGCACGGGGAGCAGCCGTTCCAGATCGAAGGCACGCCGGATTCGGGCTGGGTCCTGATCGACTACGGGGATGTGATCGTTCACGTGTTTGCTCCCGAGCAGCGCCAGTTCTACCAGCTCGAGCGCCTCTGGTCAGAGGCCCCCACCCTGCTCCATATTCACTGATGCATTATCGGGACACCGATTGGGCATTGGTGTCGCCTCGCCCCCGAGGGAAAGGGTTTCGTTGGGGGACACCCCCAAGCCCCCGCCCTGACGGGAGGACACCTGTCAGACATTGGTGTCGCCCCGCCCCCGAGGGAAAGGGTTTCGTTGGGGGACACCCCCAAGCCCCCGCCCTGACGGGGCACTGAGCGCCGGCTCGGCGGATACGTGCGCACGGGGAGGCCCCGTGCTATACTTGCGGACGCTGTGGAATTACTCCCGCTCCTCCCTGGTGCCGGCATCGTCTTGGCCGCCTTCGTGCGCTGCCGGCCGGCTTGCTGGCTCCGTGAGCCACTGGGTGCGCTGCTTCAGGCGCTCGCGGTCGCCTTCGCGGCGGGGTCGCTCCTCCGGTTGACCGTCGCCGCGGCCGCGTCGCCGCTCGATGCTCCGGTGCTCTCGCTGATCACTGTGCCGCGGTTCAGTGCTACCCTCGCTCAGCGCGTCGATCTGCTCGGTCTGTTCTTCGCCTGGGGGGGCCTCTTGGGCGTCGCCGTGCCGATCGTCGCCGCGGCGTGGTTTCCGCCGGGCCGATCTTCCACCCGTTTCGGCTCGGCCGCCGCGCTCTTTGCCAGCGGCAGCGCCCAATTCGTCTTTCTCAGCGCCGACATCTTCGCTCAGTTCACCGGCTTGATGGTGATGCTCGTGATGGGAACGGCAGCCACCTTTGGACCGAACGAGGACATCCGAGGCGGAGGTCTCATTCACCTGGCTGCCCGGCTGACGACCGAGGTGGCCGCGGCGCTCGGCGTGCTGGGGCTTGCCGTAGCCGCCGTTGCGGCCACCGCGGGCAGCGCGCTTGCCCCGGCCGTGACGCCCGGAGCGCTTGGTTGGGCGCCGGTCGCGACTGCCGGCCTCGGCGCGCTGCTACTCGCTCGCGTGTATCCGGTCCACGGCGTATCGCAGTCCGTCACGCTGTCTTGTTCCTGGCAGCGGGCCTGGCATCGGTTCGCGCCGTTGGTTGGGGTCGCGCTTCTGTTCCGAATCGCCGCGGTGGCTGGGCCATCGTTCGATAGCGGGGCACGGGTCGCCATCTTGTTCGTCGGTCTGGCCAGCACGGTCTTTGCTGCGGCCAGCGGGATGCGGGCAACCGATATCGGCTCCTGGTTTGACCGCACGGTCGCCGCGGACGTTGGACTCGCCCTCGTCGCCATCGCGGTCGGGACCCCTGACCCCCTGCTTGCTGCCTTACTCGTGCTCTACGGTCGCGTCGCGAGCGGCATCGCGCTGGACGCTGCCGATGGTGCGTTGCGGTCCGGGCAGCTTGCCGAGCCCACGGCATTCGAGCGCCTGGCGGTCCCTGGAGGGGTGCTTGCGTTCGGCGCGGTCGCGGGCTTTCCGCTTCTTCCGGGCTACGTGGCCAGGGTGATCATCCTGACCGCGTTGCTCCAGCGGGGCGCCTGGGTTGCGGCGCTTCTCGTCGTCGTCGGGCTGGCGCTGCTCACTGGAAGTGGTATGCGGGCCCTGGCCCAGAACCTCTCGCCGGGCGCGGCGCGACTTGCCCGCACGACGGACACGACCCACCCATCCTTGGCGGTGCTGGCTGTCGTGCCGGTCGTGATCGTCAGCCTCCTTCCGGCCAGCTTCCCCGCACTGGTGGGGTCGGCGGTGGAGGCGGGTATCCGGGTCACGGCTCCGCCGGCTCACCAGCTTGCCTTTCTCGCCTGGGGCCTTGCGTTTGTGGGTTGGGTCGCCGGCTACGCGCTGGGAACGGCCGCGATTCCCCAACCGGGAGGACCACGGCTCGGGCGCAGTCGCGACGCGCTTGGTCTCCTCATCGATCCAGTCCCGCTGATGGCACCGGTCGGAACCTCGCTGCTGTCCCTGGTCCAACAGATCGCCCGGGTCGGCCGCGCGGTTGAGGAGACTCGCTACGTGCCCGGGGCGCTCTTCCTGGCCATCGTCGTCACACTCGCATTCGTCCATTTGTAGCGTGATGTCGTAGCGTGATGTCGTAGCGTGATGTCGTAGTGTGGTGTCGTGGCGTGATGTGATGGAACTTCTCTCGCTTGCCCTGCTCGTCGTCGCCGGCACCATCGTCATCGCGGTGAGCGATCGGCGGACGGTGGCGCTGGCATTGGGCATCCTGCCACTGGGGGTCGCACTGCTGGCGCTGGGACGCAACGGCGGCGCCGACGTGCCTGCGCTGCTCATCCGGCTCGTCGCTGGCGGGACGGCGGCGCTCTTGCTTGGGCTGGGAGGACGTGGGGGAGAGAGCGCGACGCCAGCGGATGGCGACGATGAGCCAGACCGCTGGTCGACACCGTTCGTGTTGCTGTGGGCGGTGCTCCTGGCGCTCGGGGCGCGCTACTTGGCTGAGCTTCGTCCACTCACCACGCTCGAGGCGACGTTTGCGGTGTACTGGCTGACCGGCGCGGGACTGCTGGCGCTCCTTCTTGCCACCCATCCGCTGAAAACCGGCGCCAGCGTCTTCCTGCTAGTGCACGCAACGGCGATCGCCGCGAATGCGCTGGTGCAGATCGACCTGCTGGATCTCGCGGCCGGAGCGGTCTTCCTGATCGTCTTTGCGCTTGCCGCCACGGTCGTCGGCAGCGCCTGGGAGCAGGCGCGGTGGCCATGAACCCCGTGGCGTTCTCGCTGGCGGCCACGCTGGCGGCATCGGCGATCGTCGTGTGGCGGCCACAGTGGAGGGCGGGTGTCCTCGTCGCCCTCGCCGCCACGGCGCTGCAACTGGGGTTGGTCGCCCGCGGTACGCCGCTGCCGGATCTCTCTGCTCTGGGCCCTCTCGCCCTGTCGCCGCTCTGGCGGCTCCTGCTTGGCGCTGCGCTGACGACGCTGGTCCTGAATCAGATCGCGGCGACAGGGGGCCGGACCTCACCCCCTGGCGCCCTCTCCGACGCGGAGAGGCGAGACGACACGGAGAGGGGGGACGGGGCAGGCGCAGAGAACGACGAGCGCGCGGCGATTGGCATTGGTCTCGCCTCCGGTGCGCTCGCTCTCGTGCTGGCGGCCTCCACCCCTCGGCTGGTAGCGATGGCGTTGTTCCTCGCCGCGCTCGGAACGGTCGGCGCGTTCGTGCTGCTTCCGTCTCATTCCGTGACGAGCCCGACAAGGAAGCCAACGACGGGGGCAACGCATCTGGCCGACGTGCATCGGGCTGTGCGCTACCTTGTCGCCGTGGCCGTGCAAGGGACGGCCCTCACCGGCGCGGCCCTGCTGATCAACCTCTACCAGCGCACGGGCGACGATTCGCTCCTCGGCCCGGCGACCGGGCTATTCGTCGTCGGCCTCGCCATCGCGCTCGGCGTGTTTCCCTTTCAGTTCTGGCTCCCTTCCCTGCTCGACACCGCGTCTGGGTGGGGGACGGCGCTCACACTCGCCTGGACGCAGACGATGAGCATTGGGCTGGGCCTGAGTTGGGTCGTGCTGCTGCCGTGGTTGATTGCCGAATCCCGACGGGAGACGCTGGTCTTGCTCGCCGCGAGCGCGGTGGTGGTCTGCGGCCTGCTGGCTATCGGAGAGTCTACTCCTCCGCGCGCGCTCGGCTATCTGCTCGGCCTGCAAGGCGCAACGTGGCTCGTCGGCCTGGCGCTCCGGAACCAGACGGCGGCCACCGGGGTCGGTCTGGGAGCAGTCTCGCTCGGCCTTGCCCTGGTTCTGCTGATCAGGGGGTTGATGTGGGGGAGGCGTTGCTGGCCCTTCCTCGTGATCGCGACGTTCAACCTGGTTGGGCTGCCCCCCACGCCGGGCTTCTGGAGCCGCGCGCTCATCCTCTCGACTGCGTTCCCGGAGTTCCCCTTGGCGACGGCGATGCTTCTCACCGGGCAACTGCTGGCCATCATCGCGGCCGGACGTCACTCGTGGCTGCTCGCTCGTGGCTGGTTCACGGCCCCCTCTCCCCTGCCCCTCTCCCACCAGGGGAGAGGGGGAGATGAAGCCGTCTCCCACCAGGGGAGAGGGGGAGATGAAGCGAGGTGGGGTGCCGAGATGCCCGTGTTCGCACTCGCGGCGACGGCGCTGGTGGTGATCGGCTGCTTTCCGGCACCGGTCGCAGACCTACTGATGCAGGCGCTCGCCGACGCGCCACTTGCCCGCTAAAGGTCACCGAGCCGGGCCACGACGCGGGGCTCACCACGAAGACACGAAGGACACAAAGAGAGGCGCGGAGGCGGTGTGATTCGCAAGTCCTTCGTGCTCTTTGTGTCTTTGTGGTGAGAGAGGCTAGCTCTTCAACGCAAGCGGAACGACGTGGGGCTTGCCAAGCAGGCTCAGCTCTTTGAGGGTGTTGTTGAGGGCATCTCTGGCTTCAGCCGGCACGATGATGTAGAGCAGGGAACGCTTGTTGCTCGCGGTGCTGGTCATCTGGGAGAACAGGAGCAATTGGGTCCGCGTGTGCTCGGTGACGCACTCGTCCGCGCTGGTCTTGACGATGCCACGCACCGCGACTTGCTGAATCGGGTCGAAGCCGTACACGTCCGGTTGCTTATCTTCGCGGTCCCCGATGCGCACGTCGTTGCGCGCGATGGGCGGCTGGGCTTGGGCCGGCAAACGGGCCGCGCGGACCTCAAAGCCCTTGGAGCGGAAGTAACGAACCAGCTTGTCAGTGAGCTCCAGGCGAACCTGGTCTTGCCCCTGGACAGCGTTCTCCACCGGTGGGTCCCCCTTCACTGGCTCGGACGCCGGCTGCTCGCTCCGGGCCGGGTGCAGCCCGACACCGGTTGCTCGGGCAAGCATTTCGCCCATCCCCGAGCGTCGCTCCGTCACCATCCCCTGACTCCCTTTCGGGCCGATTATAGTCACATTGGCTGGCCCCTGTCAATAGTGCAATGCATTGATCGCTCGCTTGATCGTGTGATACGTTTCTACGGCGCGGGCATCTCGGTGAGCGTCACGGTCGCTTGCCGGGCGCGGTTGTCTCGGACGAGCGTGACCGTGACGCGGTCGCCGATCTTCTGCCGTTGCAGCGCGGCGGTGAGGTCGCGGGTGTTGCGAAGCTTCTGCCCCTCCAGCGCCACCAGCACGTCGCCGGGCTGCAACCCCGCCTGCGCCGCCGGGCCATTCCGGGCGATCCGGCCGATCAGGACCCCCTCGTCGATCCCCAGCCCGAGCTGCGCCGCCAGACTTGGCGTCAGGGTGACGATGCTGACTCCCAGCCAGGGACGGCGCACCCGACCATGTTGCAGCAGATCGTCGATGATCGGTCGCGCGCTGTTGATCGAGATCGCGAACCCGATGCCGCTGGGCTGGAAGCCGGTGCGCGTCGGCCCCGGCGCCGCTGTGTTGATGCCGACCACCTCGCCGGCCAGGTTGATGAGCGGGCCACCCGAGTTGCCCGGATTGATCGCCGCGTCCGTTTGGATCAGGTTCTCCAGCACGGCGCCATTTGGCTCTTCGATCGACCGGCCAAGCGCCGAGACGACGCCGACAGTGACGGTCGGTCCGCCCTCCAGCCCGAGTGCGTTGCCGATCGCGATGACCCAGTCGCCGATCCGCAGCCGATCGGAGTCGCCCAGCGGCGCCACGGGCAGGTTTCGACCCTCGATCTTGATGATGGCCAGATCGGTGAGCGGGTCGCGCCCGACAAGCCGAGCCGGGTGGCTTGGAGGTCCACTGGGCAGCACTACCTGGATCGTGCGCGCCCCCTCCACGACGTGGTTGTTGGTCAGAATATACCCCCGGGGATCGAAGATGACGCCTGAACCAACGCCAGACGTGGGCACCGGCTGGAAGAACTCGCCCGCGGTGACCGCCTGCACGGAGATGAAGACCACGGCTGGACGGACTCGGTCGGCCACCATAGCGACTGAGGGAAGGCCGACGAGAGCGGTCGGGGCGCCGCTCGCGGCTGCCGGCGCCGGTGCGGCTGGGCTGACGGATGCCGGCGAAGCGGCCAGCGCGCTGGGCGATGGGTTGAGTGAGGTCGCCGTTGACGTGGCCGGCGGCGCCGTCGGGGGCGGCGTGGGGGTAGCCACCACCGCGAGCGGCTCGGCGCGCTCGGTCGTCGGCGTCACGACAGCCGCGCTTCCGGCGGGCAGGCAGGCGCTGGAGGAGAACAGCGTGCTCAGCGTGACCAGCGCGAGCACCATCCGCTGAACCGTCTTACGCATCACGCCTCACTCGTCAGGCGTGCTGAGCACTCTGTACTCAGCACTCAACACTCAGCACTTCTCGCCCGCACGGCGTCGACGAAGGCCGCCGAGCGCAGGTTGGCCTCCGCGACGTACAGGATGTAGGAGCGAAATGTGAGCTCGACCTCTCGGGCCAGCGTCTCGTCAAGACGAAGGCGGCTCACCGTCGGGTAGTCGCCCGACTGGAGCAGACGCAGCACCTTGAACGCGTTCGTCGTCAGGGCGCGACCGTCGGCCTGATGGCGACCGCAGAGCGGACAAAGGACTCCTCCAGCCGCCGCGCTGAACGTGTTCCCGGAGGGACCGAGCGCGGTACGGCACGACAGACACTCGTGCAGCTCCGGCCGATAGCCGCTCAGCCCCAGCAACTGGACCTCGAAGAAGCGAGCCGCCAGCTCTGGCTGCCGGGTCGTCGCCAGGCGGTCCAGCGTGTGGATGAGGAGGTCAAAAATCGGGGGACTCGGACTCTCCTCTGGAGTGAGCCGGTCGAGGAGCTCGGCGACCGCGCAGGCCAGGCTCGTGCGAAGCAGGTCCTCGCGCAGCCCCAGGAAGGCGTGGACGGTCTCGGCCTGGGTGATGATGCCCAGGTTGCGGCCGTGGGCGATCAACAGGTGCGCGTGCGTCGCCAGCTCGAGATGCCCACCTAAACGGCTCGTCGGCCGGCGCACGCCCTTGGCGATCGCCCGGACCTTTCCGTGTTGCGGCGTGTAAAGCGTCAGGATGCGGTCGGCCTCTCCGTAGTCGAGGTGTCGGAGAACCACCGCCTCCGTTCGGTAGAGATGGGGCTGTGTCATCGCCAACTTCCCCAAAGCTCGGCAGGACGAGCCAGGGGGATTATACCACGCGCGGGTATGCTCGTCAGAGCGGAGAGTGGGCCCGACACGGAGAGGGGGGACGGTGGCCCCCCCTTCCCGCGGCGGGCCGGATCAGGAACAGCGGGCTGGGGGCACGAAGGGTCCATCTGGACCCTTCGTGGGTCACCCGCTGGCTCAACGCCACTTACCCGACCGCGGGCAGCCCGGCCAGCGCCTTCTCGATCTCCTCGCCCGGCAGCTCGTAGTCCTGAAGCTTGCCCGCCAGGTAGGCATCGTAAGCGGTCATGTCGAAGTAGCCGTGGCCGCTCAGGTTGAACAGGATCACGCGCCGCTCGCCGGACTCGCGGCAGCAGATCGCCTCGTCGATCGCCGCCTTGATGGCGTGGGCCGACTCGGGCGCCGGAACGATCCCTTCGGCGCCGGCGAACTCCAGCGCTGCCGCGAACACCGGGTTCTGGTGGTAGGCCACCGCCTCGATGATCCCCTCGTCGTGGAGCAAGCTAACGCTGGGCGAGTCGCCGTGGTAGCGCAGCCCACCCGCGTGGATGCCGGCAGGGATAAAAGTGTGGCCAAGCGTGTACATCTTGACCAGCGGCGTCATCTGCCCGGTGTCCCCGAAGTCGTAGAGGTACTTCCCCTTGGTCAGCGTTGGGCAGGCGGCCGGCTCGACCGCCACGACCCGGAGGCCGGGCCGCTGGCCGGTGAGCTTGTCGGCCAGGAACGGATAGGAGATGCCGCCCAGGTTGCTCCCGCCGCCACAGCAGGCGATGACGACGTCGGGGTAGTCGCCGGCGATCTCCATCTGCTTCTTCGCCTCCAGCCCGACCACGGTCTGGTGCATGAGCACGTGGTTGAGCACGCTGCCGAGGCTGTAGTGCGTGTCGGCGTTCATCGCGGCGACCTCCACCGCCTCGCTGATCGCGATGCCCAGGCTGCCGGGCGAGTTGGGATCGCCCTCCAGGATGCGGCGCCCGGCATTGGTGAGCGTCGTCGGGCTGGCGTGGACGGTCGCGCCGTAGGTCTCCATCAGCGCCCGTCGGTACGGTTTCTGGTGATACGACACCTTGACCATATAGACGACGCATTCCAGGTCAAAGAACCTGCAGGCCATGCTGAGGGCGCTGCCCCACTGGCCCGCGCCCGTCTCGGTGGCGAGGCGCTTGATCCCCTCGGCCTTGTTGTAGTAGGCCTGGGCGACCGCGGTGTTGGGCTTGTGGGAGCCGACCGGGCTCACGCCCTCGTACTTGTAGTAGATGCGGGCCGGGGTCTGGAGCTGCGCCTCCAGACGCCGCGCCCGGACGAGGGGCGTTGGGCGCCACAAACGGTAGATATCGAGGACCGGCTCGGGGATGTCGATCCACCGCTCGGCGCTGACTTCCTGCTTGATCAGCTCGATCGGAAACAGCGGCGCCAGGTCGGCCGGACCAATGGGCTGGCCGGTGCCGGGGTGAATCACGGGGGGCAACGGTCGCGGCAGGTCTGCCTGAATGTTGTACCATTGCGCGGGGAGCTCGCTTTCGCCAAGGACAATCTTCGTGCTGTTATCGGATGCCACAGGTGACCCTACCTCCTCTGATGGATGGCCGAGTTGCAGTTTGCACGCATTCTACCCGGAGCGCGTCGCGAAGGCAACCGGGGGCGGAACGAGTCCACAGATGCACACCGATGAACACCGATGGACATAATCTGCGTTCATCGGTGTGCATCTGCGGTTCCTCGTGCGCTGACCCGGCGGAGACGGGCGATGCGCTTGGCCAGGTCGTTGCGGTCGCGGGGGCTGGACCACTGGCCGAGTAGCCCCCCGGCCAGTTCGGCCAGCTCGAGCGCTCGCGGATAGTTCCGCTCGCGGTGCTCGTAGTGTTTTGCCAGCTCGATCGCGGCGACCGCCGAGCGCCCGCCGGTCGCCACGAGGAGCGCCTCCCAGACGGCGACCGCTCGCTCGCTCTGCCGCAGTCGACGGTAGACGATGCCAAGGCGAACGTACGCGTCGCGCTGGAGCGAGGGCTCGGCAGTCGCCAGCACCTCTTCGTACAGCGCGGCCGCGGCTTCGAGTTGTCCCCGCTCCTCTGTTGCCACCGCCAGCGCGAAGCGTTCCGCTCCCCGATGGCGGTCGGCGTGGGTGCCGGCCGCCACGCCGAGCATCCGCCCGGCGAGCGCGACCAGCGACACCAGATCGTGCCGGTTGTGCGCGAACACCGGAACCAGCAGGGCGAGCGACCGGGACCGCAGGTAGTCGAAGTAGCGGGCCGGGATCTCCCAGCCCGGCACGTCCGCGTCCCGCTGCACGACCAGCACCTCGCGCTCGAGCGCCTCGAGCGTGCAGCTCGACACGGTGCGTCGCCAGAGCCGGCGGGCCGGGTGGAGGAGGTCGACGTGCACGAATCCCCAGTCGACGCGCTGACGCCGGAGGATCAGCCGCGTCTCCAGCAGGGGTAGGTCGAACCGGGCGCCGTTGAACGTCAGCAGGTACCGGAAGCGCCCAAGATCGGCCGAGAGCGCCGCCAGGAAGGCCGGCTCGTGGACCGGGTCGGGCAGGAAGTGCTGGCGGACCCGGAATCCGCTCTCCACGAACGAGCCGACGCCGGCCAGGAATACACTCGTCCCGGTGCCGCCGGCCAGGCCGGTCGTCTCGGTGTCGAAGAAGGCGACCTGGTCGAGCTGGGTCTCCTGGCCGCCAAGCGCCGGGATCAGCGAGCCGAGCCTGCTCAGGCCCATCGCCGCAAGGTCGGCGAGCGCGACGTTGCCGTGCTGGTGCGCCAGCGGGTAGTCGCGCTGGACGACCCACGTCGGCCCGTCCGGATGGGAGACGATCCGACCGTCGAGACAGCGGGCGAACTCGCTGACCAGCCGGTCGGGCGGATCATCCGACCTCTCTTCCCAACCCTCTCCCCGACCTGGGGGCGAATCCGCCGACCTCTCTCCCCAACCCTCTCCCCGACGCGGGGAGAGGGTGCATGGCGGTGACCGATACCCGTACCGCCGTAAGCGCTCTTGGATCGTCATCGACGTCCGTCTGCCCCTACCCTGTCCTCTTGGGAAGTGTGTGAGAACCCCTCACCCCCAGTCCCCTCTCCCCTTGTGAGAGGGGGAAACGCTGCCTTCAAGTCCCTCCCCCTTGATGGGGCCAGGCTCAGGAACGGCGGTTGGGGTGAGGGTGTGACGTTTCGCGCAGCGCCGCGAGCAACTGGAGCGCCACATCCTTGCCCGTCGAGCCAACCGCGTCGACCGGCCCGACGCACGATGGACAGCCCTGAGGGCAGCCGCACTCGCGGATCAGCGCCTCCGCCGTGGCGAACAGCTCGGCCCGGACGCGGAACAGGTGCTCGCCGAACCCGACGGTCTCGGGCATCGACTCGTAGAGGTACACGGTGGGAAGCTGGGTGTGGGGCGATTTGACCTGCGGAAAGACGTGGATGTCGCGGGGGTCGCACATCAGGTGCAGCGGCGCGACGTGGGCGAGCGCATTGGCGAGCGCCAGCAGCCCCGATTCAAGCTCCGGCGGGGAGAAGCGCTCGGCGAGCGCGGGCGCGAGCGCGAGCCAGTAGCCGGCGCTGTGCAGCTCGTCCTCCGGCAGGTAGATGGTGCCCCAGCCGACGTTCTCGCGGGTATCCAGCTTCAGTTTCTTGTAGATGGTCGGCTGGAAGTTCACGCGCACCTCGCCGTGCGCGTGGGTCGCCAGGGGGGCCGGTACTTCCTCGAACACGTCGAGCACCTTGAGGTCGACCGCCAGGCTCGCGTCGGTGTAGTAGTCGACGTCGACCCGCCGGACGTAGGCCTTCTTATTCTCCCAGTCGAGCCGCTCGACCTGGTGCTGCTGACCCTCGTGGATATAGATGGCGCCCTCGTGCACCAGCAGCGGCGCGGCAAAGCGGTCGACCTCGCCCAGCACCGTCGGCAGATCGGTCGTGTCGACGATCACGACGTTCTCGGTCGCCGCGCTGCGCAAGCTCACCTGCTGGGCGGGGTAGCTGTCGGCCGACCAGTAGTAGCGGCCGGCGCTCCGGTGCAACACCCGCTCGTACTCGAGCAGGTCGGCGAGCTCGAGGACCGTAGGATCGGCGAGGTCGACGTCGCCGAGTGGCAGCTCGAACGCGGCGCACTTCAGGTGGCTCACCCGGATGAGGAGGTTGTCGGGGTTGATCAGGCCGTGCTCGGGCGAACGTTCGAACAGGTATTCGGGGTGTCGCACCAGGTACTGGTCGAGCGGGTTGCTGCTGGCGACGAACACCGCGAGCGAGACATCGGCGCGACGCCCGGCCCGCCCGATCTGCTGCCAGGTGCTGGCGATGGTACCCGGGTAGCCGGCGAGCACCACCGCCTGCAAGCCACCGACGTCGATCCCCAGCTCGAGGGCGTTGGTGCTGACCACCCCCCGCACGCTGCCGTCGCGCAGGCCCTGCTCGATCTCGCGCCGGCGGAGCGGCAGGTAGCCACTGCGGTACCCCCGGATCCGGTCGCCGGGGACCCGGAACTGGCGCACCTTCTCGCGCAGGCGGGTCAGCGCCACCTCGACCGCCACCCGGCTGCGGCCGAACAGCAGGGTTTGCAGCCCCCGGCCGATCAGCTCGGCGGCGATGCTCTCGGCACTGACGAGCGAGCTGGCCCGGATGCCAAGCTGCCGGTTGACGACCGGCGGGTTGAAGAGGACGATGTGCTTCTCGCCGGTCGGGGCGCCGTTCCGGTCGATGGCGACGACATCGCGCCCGGTGAGTCCCTCGGCCAACTCGACCGGATTGGCGATGGTGGCCGAGCAGCAGATGAACTGGGGCCGGGAGCCATAGTGCTGGCAGATGCGCGCCAGCCGCCGCAGGACGTTGGCCAGGTGGCTGCCGAAGACGCCCCGGTACTGGTGCAACTCGTCGACGACCACGTACCGGTGGTTCTCGAACAGCCGATGCCACCTGGTGTGGTGAGGCAGGATGCCGGTGTGGAGCATATCGGGGTTGGTGATGACGATGTGGCCGGCCAGACGCACCGCGCGACGGGCGGACTCGGGGGTGTCGCCGTCGTAGGTGTGCGTCTTGATCTGGAGGAGTCCGCCTTGACCCCCGGCCCCTCTCCCGCGCTGCGGGAGAGGGGTGCCTTCACTCACTGTCCCTCTCTCGACCGGTGGGAGAGGGGTGCCAGGGGAAGGGGAAGCGAGCGACGAAGAGGCTACCTCGAGCCCGTTGATGAGGCCGTACAACTCGTCGGCCTGGTCCTGGGCGAGCGCCTTGGTCGGGAAGAGGTAGAGCGCGCGGGCGTTCGGGTCGCGGGCCAGATGGTCGAGCACCGGGAGGTTGTAGCAAAGCGTCTTGCCGGAGCTGGTCGGGGTGACCACCACGACGTCCCGCCCGGACCGGACCGCGGTGAATGCCTCGGCCTGGTGGGAATAAAGCCGGGTGATGCCCTGCCGTCGCAGCGCGGCCGCCACCTGTGAGTGGACCTCGGGCGGAAGATCGACGAAGCGGCCGGGGACGCGCGGCTGAACGCGGTGGGCGACCAGGCCCGTCCGCACGATGGGGAGCGAGAGGACGTCGTCGATCGCCGTCGGGCTAACCGCGCTCACGTCGGTCTATGCCACCTGTACTCACTTCGGTCGGACCTGCCCGCACTTCGTGCACTGCTGGTAGGCCGTCCCGGCCGAGTCCCGTTTCGACACCCACTCGTGGCTGCCCCCCTTCGGGCAGCGGTACGTTCCGGGCATCCTGCATCCCCCACCGGAGGAGGTATCCGGACCGTACCTCCACCGTTCCCTGGCGCCTGTGTGGCGAGATTCCTCCGAGAGACCTCTCCCCCCTACCCCCCCTCCCCGACGCGGGGAGGGGGATGGCGGCTCCCCCTCTCCGCGTCGGAGAGGGGGTTGGGGGGTGAGGTCCGGCCACGCAGGTCAGGTCGCCCGCTTGCTCAACGTCGCTGCTCGCCGTTAGTCCTCGGCACCGGGCAGCTTAGCAGAGGGGGGAGAGGGCGTCAATCGTGAGTGGAGATGCTCCGCGCCCACCCCTCATCCGCCGGCCAGCTTCACCCGGTATCCTAGCTCGGTCAGCCTGGCCGCGAGCCGCTCGCGGTGATCGCCCTGGATCTCGATCGCACCGTCGCGAACACCACCACCACTGCCACACAGGCGCTTCAACTCCGTCGCCAGCGCGGTCAGCGCCGCCGTGTCGCCGGGAATGCCGGTGATCACTGTGACCGTCTTGCCGCCGCGATTCCGTCGATCGCGCTGGAGGCGCACAACACCATCGTTTGGCGCGGCCATCCGTCTGTTGCCGCAGACACACATCTCTTTTCGGCGCTCGCACCGGGGGCAGTAGTCCACGCGTCCGCCAGCCGTCGAGTACACGAGGCGATGGTCGCTCATAGCCGATCACCCCCCAAGGACTGGATGTCCATTTCTACCTCACCGGCCGTTCGCCGGTCAAGCATCCGAGCTGACCAGTTATGAGACCGACCAATATGAGCCAGTATGAGAAGGAGCCCCTGACGAATGTCAGAGGCCCTGGTTGGTCGAGGAAAACGCTCGGAACGTGAGTGCCGCCAGGACTCAGGGGTTCTCCGTGCAACGGCCCGGCGAAGCGCTCGCCTTCAGTTGCCCCTTCGCTCCGGTCGACACGCCGGGGTTGTTCCTCGAAGCCGCTGCGTCCACCGGGTTGGGTACACCGCGCACGATGTCGACGATGTCGGTGGCGTTCACGGCACCAAACGGATCGGGTGGTTGGCCGACTACCGCGGGGTTGCCCGAGCATTCATCGGCCGGCACCGTCGGATCATTGTTTGCCAGCGCGGGGCTCACCGAAGCCAGAATCAGTCCGGCAACCAGCATCAGGGTGAACGCGATCCGCTTTGCCAACAGTCACCTCCTTGTGACGAATCGCTGTGACGAATCGCTGTGACGAATCGCCCGGTCCTCACCGTGGCAATCCCCGGCTAGAGCCAGATCTGTGCCACACGAAGGGGACGCCCTCACCCCAACCCTCTCCCAGAGATCTCGTCGTCATACACCAGTAGAGAGGAAGCGGCTCTGCAGCAGCGAGCAGCGGCATTGAGCGAGTGGGAGATGCAGATTCTGGGCTGGGCATGTTTCAGGGGCTGGGGGCGGTTCCCAACCGTCCGCCATCCACAAGACGATTGTGCGTCCCGACCGTCGGCTGCAGCGTGCAGTCAGACCGCCCTGCTGATCATCGGCGCCGCGCAGGGCCACGCTCCTGATGTGTTCACCGCCTGGATACTCGCTAGTCAGCAGGTGCGGCAGCTTCGGGCTCACGTTCTCGTCTAAAGAGGAGTTTCACGCCACAGAGTTCGACACGCGGCGCTCACGTGCCGCGGCGAACGCCAGGCACGCTCGAATATCGTCGGAAGTCAGGTCCGGGAAATCGGCCAGAATCTGATCCTCACTCATGCCGCCCGCGAGGTACTCCAACACGTCGTACACGATGATCCGCGTTCCCTTGATACACGGCTTTCCGCTGCGCACCGTAGGATCGAGCGCGATTCGTTCTTGCCAATTCATAGCTCGACTCATGGCTCGAAGTGTACCACCCGTTGCCAGTACTGTCAAACGACGTCCGGACTCTGGATCGGCTCGATGCGGAGTTGACCAGGCACCTGGGCGAGGACTAAGTCCATAGCCAGAAGGAATCAGCAGTCAGCCGTCAGTCAGTGGCTGTCCGATGGCTACCTGGCGCTACTGATGACTGACGACTCCTTAGCAGCCTGTCGGACTGCCT
>JACPQP010000245.1 GCA_016190465.1 Chloroflexota bacterium | reverse complement strand
GTAGGGGCACCCCCCTGTGGGTGCCCCGTCCCCCGGTCACCGCCAGACTGTGGGACGTGGGACCAGGCTCAGGAACGACGTCGGGGGTGAGGGCGCCAACGGACTACGCGGCGCTCGCGTATGCCGTCGTCGTTCGCCTGCTCGACGTGCTCGTGGAGGAAAGTCGGGGAAGCGCGCCGTCTCGGGCGGCGATGGCGGTGGCTCTGCGCTCGACGGTCGACGCCGAGGGACACCTGACGCTCGCCCCTCGCTCGGCCTCGCTTGGCCAGGTCGAAGTGCGAGTAATGACTAATGAGTAATGAGTGATGAGAACGGATGACTCTTCAGCATAGCGTTTGTCGCTTCGGCGAGCCGATGGCGCTGCGGATCGAATCGCTGACTCCGGGCGTCGCGGACTCACTGCGGCTGCCGCTGTTGAGCCGCTTCACCAACTCGACGCTGCGGAGCCACGTGGCGGCTTACCCAGGGTTGAGCTGGGTCATTCTGGGCGAGCGCGCCTATATCGTCGGCGGCCGGTGGCGGCTGCGCCAGGAGATCGGCGAGATCGTCGAGCTGAGCCACGGACGATATCGAAGCGAGCTTCTCCAACGGGCGCTCGCTGGCTTCCGTGCGAGCGGGACCAGCCTCGTCGTGCTCGACTATGAGGAGCAGGATGCCGATCTGAACTTCTACCGCGACCATAGGTTCGGACGGATCGAGCGCGTCGTCGAGTATGAACGAAGCGACCTGGGGTCTCTCGAGCTGCCGCGTCAGGAGGCGATTCGGCCGTACGAATGGACCGACTTCGACACCGTGCTGGACGTGGAGCGCGAGGCGTTCCCCTGGCTATGGTGGAATTCGGCCGACGAGCTGAAGCGGTACATCAGTGGCCCGAACGTGAGCGCCCTACTCGACGTGGATGACGACGTGGGGAACGGCAAAGTCACTGGCTACGCGAGCTTCACGGTGCGAGGCACGAGCGGCTATCTCGATCGCCTGGCCGTGCGCGAGCTGCAGCAGGGACAGGGTATCGGGACGGCGCTCCTCCTGGCAAGCCTGTGGGAGATGCGGCGGATCGGCGCGCGGCGGGTCGGGCTGAGCACGCAGGAGACCAACGCGCGTTCACGGACGCTCTACGAGCGCCACGGGTTTCACCGCACCCTCCGATCCTATGATATCTACGGGCTCTGGCTCAAGAAGTGATCCGCAGCGCGACCGACTCTGACGCAACCGGGAGGCCTGACTCTTGAGAATCCTCATGCTCTCGTGGGAGTTTCCGCCGCACAACGTCGGAGGCCTTGGCAAGCATGTGACCGAACTTATCCCGGCGCTCGCCTTCTTAGGTGAGGAGATCCATCTGGTGACGCCCCGGCAGAACGGCGGCGAGGTCCAGGAGGTCGTCGCCACACCGCCACCAGGTAACGGAGTGGCTCTCCGCTTTCCCCCCACCGTCTACCGCGTCGACCCCTACGGCGTGCCCGAGACGAGCGACTTCTATTCGAGCGTGACCCGGCTGAATCAGCAGCTCGAGCGGCAGGGACAGGAGCTGATCGAGCAGGCCGGACCATTTGATCTCATCCACGTCCACGACTGGCTGGTCGCTTTCGCCGGCATCGGGTTGAAGCACCGCCACAAGCTACCGCTGCTGGCGACGATCCACGCGACCGAGTACGGGCGCAATCGTGGGACGATCCGGGGCGATGCACCTCGCGCCATCCACAGCGTCGAGTGGCAGCTGACGTACGAGGCCTGGCGGGTGATCTGTTGCAGCCAGTTCATGGCCAACGAGGTCCGGACCGCGTTTCAGACGCCGGTGGACAAGATCGATGTGATACCCAACGGGATCGATACCTCCCCCTTTGATCGGTATGACGGACTCGACCTGAGCGATCTCCGGCGGCAGTACGCCGAGCCGGACGAGCCCATCATCTTCTCGGTCGGGCGAATCGTCTACGAAAAGGGCCTCCATCTGCTGGCGGAGGCGATGCCGCAAGTCCTTGCCGAGTTCCCCCGGGCGAAGCTCCTGATCGCGGGCACGGGCGGCTACCGCGACGCCCTGGCGCGCGACATCCGCGATCTGGATCTGGGCGATCGAGTCCGGCTGCTGGGCTTCATTCCCGACGACGTGCGCAACCGGCTGTTGCGGGTCGCCGACGCCGCCGTCTTCCCCAGCGTGTACGAGCCATTCGGCATCGTCGCGCTGGAGGCGATGGCCGCCCGGGCGCCGGTCGTGGCGGCGACGGTCGGGGGCCTCGCGGAGGTGGTGCAGCACCTGGAGACCGGGATCACCGTCTATCCCGACAGCGCCGCGTCGCTCGCCTGGGGCATCCTGCACACGCTTCATCGCCCCGACCTGGCCCGGGCGCGCGCCGCGACCGCGTATCGCACTGTCGTCGCCGAGTACAACTGGCAGCGCATCGCCGAGCGGACCCGCGCCATCTACGGACGCATCGTCGCCGAGCGCGCCGCGGCGCATTGGTGAACGACCGCCGGGCTACGGTCTTGATCATCGTCGCCCTCCTGGTAGGGCTCCTTGCCGCTGGGACCGATCGGGGGCCGCTGGTGGGCGAGCCGGACGATCGCAGCCTGGCCAGGATTCACGAGTCTGGGTGGCTGCCCGTCTGCATCGACCCCAGTTATCCGCCGTTCCAGATGACCGATGCCCGCGGCCAGCTCGCCGGCTACGACATCGAGCTCGTCGAGGAAGTGGCCGGGCATCTGGGTGTCCAGACTCGCTACGTCGCCGTCGACGTCGGGGGCATGCTTGATGCGCTCATCACCAGGAGCTGTGACGTCGCGGTCGGTGGGCTCCAGGTGATGCCGGAATACGGGCGAGACCTGGCGTTTTCACGCCCGTATTTTGACGCCGGACTTGTCTTGATCCACCGGACGGACGTGGCGCGCGATATGCTCTCGGGACGACAGGTGGCCTACGAGAGCGGCTCGTCGGCTGATCTGTATCGTGAGCAGGTGCAGGCGCAACTGGATGGCGTGCACCTGGTCCCGACGATGTCGCTGGAGTCCATTCGCGACCGACTCGCCAGCGGCGAGGTCGCCGGCGCAGTCCTCGACGCGGTGACCGCGAGTGAGCTGGCGAGAGACCTGCCCACCGTCACCATCGACGCCGAGCGGCTGACCAGCGAGTCGTTCGTGCTGGTGTTGCGGAAGCGCGACCGTCTGCTGCGCTCGGCCATCGACGACCAGGTGGCGGTGATGGCGGCCACCGGCTGGCTAGAACGACTCGAGGCGAAGTGGCTCACCCATGCGTTTTGACATCCTGACGATCCTTCCGGGCATGTTCGATGGGCCGTTCCGGGAGAGCATCATCAAGCGGGCGATCGATCGTGGCCTGATCGAGATCGGCATTCACAACATCCGCGATTTTGCGACCGACCGCCATCGCTCCACCGACGACTACCCCTACGGCGGTGGCGCCGGCATGGTGATGCTCTCCGGCCCGATCTTCGCGGCGGCGGAGCACGCCATCGCGGAGGCCGACGCCCTTCGTCCCCATCCGCGCCGCTCGATCATCCTGACCACACCGCAGGGGCGGCTGCTCAACCAGCGGATCGTCGAGGAACTCGCGACGCTCGACCACCTCGTCATCGTCTGCGGCCACTACGAGGGGGTGGACGAGCGGGTCCAGGAGCATCTGGCGACCGACGAGATCTCCATCGGCGACTACGTCCTCACCGGCGGCGAGATCCCGGCGATGGTGATCGTCGACGCGGTGAGCCGTCTCGTGCCGGGCGTCGTCGGCCAGCCAGCGTCACTGGCCGAGGAATCGCTCACCAGCGGCCTCCTGGAGTATCCCCACTACACCCGGCCAGCCGAGTTTCGCGGCTGGACGGTGCCCGAGATCCTGCTCTCCGGCAACCACGCTGCCATTGCCCGCTGGCGCCGCCAGCAGGCGCTCCGCCGCACTTGGGAGCGCCGCCCCGATCTGCTGGCGACGGCGCCGTTGACGCCTGCGGATCGCCGGTTCCTGGAGGAGCTACGGGCGGAGTCAGCGCCACGGTCAATGGCACCGTCAGCATCACGGGTAACGGACGGTGACGCTGAGAGGTGATCCGATCCGCCCGATCATACCCATAGCTCGTCGTGCTCCCGCCCCGCGTTCGGGTCTCCCGGTTGCCGACGGGCTCGTACGGGTAGCTCGTCGGCCCCGTCGGCCCGGCGACGCTGGTCAGCCGGTGCAGCCTGTCATAGCCGTAGCTCGTCGTCTGGCTCGGTCCGCCCTCGATCTCGTCCAACTGGGTGCGGTTGCCGTCGCGGTCGCAGCGATAGCCCACCGTCTTCGGGCCAGGGCTGGTCACCCACTGGAGACGGTCCTGCTCGTCGTAGCTGCACGTGGTCGTGCCGGTCCCGTCGGCCAGGCTCGTCCGACTGCCGTTGGCGTCGTAGGCGTAGGTGACGTTCGGGGTCACCCCGTCCGCTCTAGGTGATCGAGGTCAGTCAGTTCAGGGCGTCGTAGCCGAAGATTGCACCCGGCCCGGCTGCCCAGGGCGCGGCACCCTGGCACACCACTTGCGAGCGACGTAGCCGGGGGCATTGCGTCCCCGTGTGGCAAGGATATCGCCAGGAAAGGAGAGTTGCCGCGTGACGAGAGAGGAGATCTTCGACGAGATCACCCAAGCGTTCGGCTCGGTCCCCGGCTGGCTCGCCGGAATCCCGGACCCCCAGCTCGAGCACCAGTGGGGGATGGTGAAATGGGTCCTCAGCGACAGCGCGCTGAGTGCGCGCGACAAAGCGCTCGTCGCCTTCGGAGCGGCGGCAGCCGTCCACTGCCCCTACTGAACGCCCTTCCATACTGAGCAGTTGCGGCTCAGCGGCATGGGCGATGCTCACCTTCAGGAGGCGGCCGCCGTGGTGAGCGAGGTGGTCGGCTTCAGCGCGTATCTCCACGGTAGCAGCTACGATGTGGATCAGTTCCGGCGCGAGCTCGACCAGGCAGTGGCCTCCATCAAGAAGAGCCAGGCGAAGGCGGCATAGACTGCCATTGGGAGCGCGGGCATCCTCGCCCGCCCCGGGCTGAGACGTCCGGGCAACATGGCCAGGATAGCCCGGCGCTCCCGCAACCTCTCCTCCCCGTTCGGCAGCTCTCGTTCAGGGCGGGTCCGACGTCACCACGGTCGTGTCGGCCAGCCCCTCGAACACCGTCACCACGGCCGAAGAGTCCAGCTCTCCCTTGCCCTGAGCTCGGGCCGCGCGGAAGAGTTCGCGGGCCAGGCTCCCCAGGGGTAAGGGGACGCCCGCCTCCTGGGCCACGGCCAAGGCGTTGGTGAGGTCCTTGTGCTGGTTGGCGATCGTGAAGTGCGGCGCGAACTCGCGGCGCAGCATCCGCGGGCCGCGCGACTCCATCGCCGCCGTCCGCGAGCCGCCGACGCTCGTGATCTCGTAGAGCAACCGGGGGTCGATGCCGACCCTGGTCGCGAACACGAGCGCCTCGCCGACCGCCGCGGTGGCGATGCCCAGGATCACGTTGCTGATCAGCTTGAGTGTCGTCCCGCTGCCACTCGCCCCCCCGTAGACGATCTTGGCCGCGAGCCGCTCGAAGATCGGCCGACACTCCTCGAACGCCTCGGCCGGCCCGCCGACCATGATGCCGAGCTGACCTTCGGCGGCATGCCTGGTGCTCCCGGTGACCGGGGCATCGAGCATCCGGATGCCGATGCCCGCCTCCCGTTCGGCGATGGCCCGCGACACGTGGGGCTCGATGCTGCTCGAGTCGACGTGAATGAGACCCGGATGCGCGCCGGCGATGATCCCGTCCGGCCCCGTGGCGACCGCCACCGAGGCCGCCGAGTCGGTCACCATCGTGAAGACCACGTCTGACGCGAGGGCGACCGCGGCGGGCGAGTCGGCCCACGCGGCGCCGGCGTCGAGGACCGGCGTGGCTTTCTCACGAGTGCGGTTCCAGACCGTCAGCGAGTAGCCCCCGCCGATCAGCCGGAGCGCCATCGGCCGGCCCATCAGGCCGAGCCCGACAAAACCGATGCGTTGCATATCATCCCCTTTCGAGCGTGCGGGTCAAGGTTCGAGGAGTGAGGGTGCGTACTCAGGGCCACGGATTCCCCGCGAGGAATCCCCCGTCCACGGCGAAGGTGTGGCCGGTCGTGTAATCGCTGGCCGAACTCGCCAGGTAGACGGCCAGGGGCCCGACATCCTCCGGCTGGCCATACTTTCCCAGCGGGACGTGCTCCTCCACCCAGCGCCGGCGCGTGGGGTTCATCGACACGGTCATCGGCGTGTCGATCCAGCCCGGGGCAATGGCGTTCACGTAGATGCGGTGCGCCACCCACTCCAGGGCCATCGTCTTGGTCAGTTGGACGATCGCGGCCTTGCTGAGCCCGTACAGCGAGATGTCTTTGAAGCCACGGAAACTCGTCATCGAGGCGATGTTGATGATCTTGCCCCCGTCGCGCTCGATCATCACCCGCGTGACTGCCTGGGAGAGGAAGTATACCGCGCGAACCTGGACGTCCAGGACGAAGTCGAAGTCTTCCGGAGTCACCTGGAGAATGGGCTTGCGGCGCTGAACGCCGGCGACGTTGGCGAGGATGTCGACCGTGCCCAGCTCTTCGACCACCCGGCCGACGATCGAGGGGATGGCGTCCAACCGGCTGAGATCGGCAGAGACAACCAGCGCGCGCCGGCCTCCTGCCCGGACGTCCGCCGCCACGCGCTCGAGGTCCGCTACCGTGCGGGCGACCAGCGCCACGTCGGCTCCGGCTTCGGCGAACGCGCGGGCGATCCCCTCTCCGATACCGTGGCTGGCGCCGGTCACCAACGCCACTTTACCCGCTAGCTGAAATCGTTCCAGTACGGTCACGTCTCTCCCTCTCGTGGCAGCCTTTCGGGGCAGCCAGTTTCTGGGGTGGCGGCCCTCATCCCCTGACCCCTCTCCCACGGGGAGACGCCCTCACCCCTCGCCCCTCTCCCACGGGGAGAGGGGCGAGGGGTGAGGGCGTCTCCC
>JACPQP010000236.1 GCA_016190465.1 Chloroflexota bacterium | reverse complement strand
GGTGTAGGGGCGGCCCCCTGTGGCCGCCCCCGGGGTACGGGGCTCACCACGAAGACGCGATAGCGATGGGGGGACGGGGCGACCAGGGTTGACGCAGAGACCCGGAGACGCGGAGACACGGCGAACCCACGCCCCGTCGCCCTGTCGCTCGCTGTGTCTTTGTGGTGAAGACTTCGAGGAGGGGATCGTTCCGGATACCATGAGCAAAGTCGTCGACTTCCACACTCATGTGTTCCCTCCGGAGGTGGTGGCCGACCGAGCGCGCTTTCGGGAGCGGGATCCCTTCTTCGCCGCGCTGTACGCCAACCCGCGGGCGAAGCTGGCGACGGCGGAGGACTGCGTCGCCGCGATGGACGTGGCGGGGGTCGATCTGGCCGTGGCGCTCGGGTTTGGCTGGACCGACAGTGCGCTCTGCGCGATGCACAACGACTACCTGGCCGATGCGCAGCGGCGGTTTCCCGACCGCCTGGTCGGTTTCGCCACCGTGTTCCCGCCGGACGGCGGGCGCGCCGCCGATGAGTTGGGGCGCGCCGCCGCCGCTGGCCTGCGCGGCGTCGGCGAGCTGATGCCCCACGGCCAGGGCTATCGCCTGGACGACGAGCGGGCAGTCGGCTCCACCGTCGAGGCTGCGCTCGCGCTCGGTTTACCGCTGCTGATCCACGCCAGCGAGCCGGTCGGGCACGCCTACTCGGGCAAGGGCGACGTCGACCTGGCATCGATCGAGCGCTTCCTCCGGCGCTGGCCGGCGCCGCGGGTCATCCTCGCCCACTGGGGCGGTGGACTCCCCTTCTACGAACTGATGCCCGAGGTGGCCGAAGTGACCCGCCGCGTCTGCTACGATTCAGCGGCGACGCCGTTCCTCTATCGCACCGAGGTCTTTCCCATCGTCGCCCGCCTCGTCGGCGCCGAGCGCGTGCTGTTCGGCAGCGACTACCCCTTGATCCGTCCGGGGCCACAGATCCAAAAGATCCGCGCGTCCGGCCTGAGCGCCGAGGCCGTGGAGGCTATCCTGGGGGGCAATGCGCTGAGGCTTCTCCGGCACAGCCCTGGGTAGGCAATGGCCCATCCGTCACAGCGTTCATCTGCGTTCATCCGTGGTTTCACGAGTTGCTTTGTCGCCTGCCTCAGAGCTCGGCAAGGTCCTCCGGGTGCTGCTTCAGGTACTGCGCCAGCCGGTGCGCCAGGTCGTCCTGGAGCTGGCTGGTCAGGCCACCATCCACGGCCAGCACCTGGCCGGTGACCCAGGCCGACTCGTCGGAGGCGAAGAACAGCGCCGCGTAGGCAATGTCGCGCGGCCAGCCGAGGCGTCGGGACGGATACATCTCCTGGCCGTAGCGGATGCGCGCGGTGTTTGGGGACGGGTCATCGTCTTCCAGCCGGCTCTGGATGGCGCCCGGACAGATGACGTTGGCCCGGATGCCGTGCGGGCCGAAGTCGACGGTGATCTGGCGGCAGAGGTTGGCGAGCGCCGACTTGCCGACCTCGTAGGTAATCGAGCGCCGGGCGGCGAGCAGGCCGTGGACCGAGGCGACGCAGATGATCGAGCCCCCGCCGGCGCGAATCATCTCGGGGATGGCGTACTTGCTGGCCAGGAAGGTCGCGCGTGGGATGCCGTCCATCCCGAGGTCGAACTGCTCGGCGCTGGTCTCGACGGCCGTCGTGCCGCGGCTGACCTGGGCGTTGTTCATCAGGATGTCGAGCCGCCCGTAGGTCTCCACGGCGGCCGCGACGAGACCCCGGAGATCGTCTTCTTTCAGGATGTCGGCGTGGACGTAGATCGCCATCCCGCCGTCCCCGCGGATCCGCTCGACCACCGCCTGGCCGAGCTCATCCTGGACGTCCCCGACCACCACGGCCGCGCCCTCGGCGGCGAAGAGCCGCGCCGTCCGCTTCCCGATCCCGTTGGCCGCCCCGGTGACGATAGCCACTTTCCCTTCTAGTCGCATCCTGCCCCTCCCAATCCAAAGTAGGTATCAGGAAGTTCTTGATGGTTTTGGGGACACCCCAAACCCCGCCAGGACGGGCTCCGCCCTTCCTGGACCTTCCCGAG
>JACPQP010000244.1 GCA_016190465.1 Chloroflexota bacterium | reverse complement strand
GTCGAGCTCCGTGGACGACGTGTCTCGGTCGCTGCCGGTGGAGCGGGACGACGGAACGCGGAAGTACGTGTGGGGGCGGGGGCTGGCCTACGCGGTGGACACCGCTGGGAACGTCGAGGTGTACCACACGGATGGGTTGGGCTCGGTGCGGGCGATCACCAATGCTCTCGGGGAGGTGGTCCAGACCTGCCAGACGGACGAGTTCGGCATCGCGACGCTCACCGAGGGCTACGTCAGCCAGCCGTTCCAGTACACGGGCGAACAGCGGGATGGGGAGAGCGGGTTGGTGTACCTGCGGGCACGGATGTATGACCCGCAGATCGGGCGGTTCTTGCAGAGAGATCCTCTCATCGGGGCGATCCGCTCGCCGCTGTCCCTGAACCGGTTTGGCTACGCTCTGGCAAATCCGCTCAGCTTTGTCGATCCTAGCGGCTTCGAGATCGCACGCATCCTGAAGACAGACGGACGCGGCGCCGCGGACAACGAGTGCTTCAGTAGCGGGGGCGGTGAGTTTGGTGGGAATGTTGTCTTCGTGAGCTGCCTGAATACCCCTGTTGGGTATCTCCTCAATAAGCCGGGGGAGGGTCCCCGGCCGGGAATCCTGCAAGAAATCGCGATTGGTGTATACTGTCCGTGACAGATGCCAGAGCGTGAGGTTGCCCGTCGCTATGCTCGATGACCTGGATCTCTCCGCCATCGCGGATCAACGCCTCCGCCAGCGCATCGTGCTGCTCTTGAACCTCTCCGGAGATTCCGCTGCACAACAACGAGTCGGCGTTGGGGGCGCGGCAGCGGGTGAGGAAGCGGGACGTGAGCTTCGGGCCGCGTCAGCGCGCCTGCCAGATGGCCTCTTTCTTGCAGCATCGGCATGTCGATCGTGACATACCGGTGGCCCTCATCCCCCGACCACCGTTCCTGAGCTCGAGCCCCCAATCCGGGGGGAAGGGGAGCGGCGCGGCTCTACCCCCTCTCCCACGGGGAGAGGGGGCAGGGGGTGAGGGCCTCCCCCGACTACGAGGTTCAGTCACCACGAGGAAGTGTAAGCGCGATGAATGCACAGCCAACCGATCAGTCCGCCGGCGTCCGCGCGGCCGAGAAGGCTGCCGGCGAGCAACCGGTTCTCCGCCGTCGTGATGTGCCTGGAGCGCCCGAAGATGCCCTGCCCCTGCGGGGCATCGCCTACATCGAGCTCTACGTCGGCAACGCCCGCCAGGCTGCCCACTTCTACCGGACGGCCTTCGGCTTCGACGTCGTCGCCTACGCCGGGCCGGAGACCGGTGTGCGGGATCGGGCCTCCTACGTGTTGCGACAGGGCGGCGTACGCCTGATCCTCACGGCCGGGCTCGGCCCGGCGAGCCCGATCGCCGAACACGCCCGGATCCACGGAGACGGGGTCCACGACGTCGCCTTCCTCGTGGACGACGCAGCGGTCGCCTACGCGGTGACGACCGGCCGAGGCGCCAAGGGCATCAAGCCCCCGACGGTTGAGCGCAACGCCGATGGCCTGGTGGTCCGCGCGACCGTCGCGGCGTACGGCGACACCGTGCACACCTTCGTGGCAAACGATGGCTATCGTGGCGCCTTCCTCCCGGGCTATCGAGCACGGCTGATCCCGGGACCCCGCGTTGGCCTCCACCAGATCGACCACGTCGTCGCAAACGTCGAGCTGGGGAAGATGAACGAGTGGGTCGATTACTACGCGCGCATCTTCGGCTTCGGCCAACTGGTTCACTTCGACGACAAGGACATCAGCACCGAGTACTCGGCGTTGATGAGCAAGGTGATGCAGGACGGCGACGGTCGGATCAAGCTGCCCATCAACGAGCCGGCCACGGGTCGAAAGAAGTCGCAGATTCAGGAGTACCTGGACTACTATCAGGGGCCCGGCGTGCAGCACATCGCGCTCCTGACCGACGACATCGTGGCGACGGTGCGCGCGCTCGGGACGCACGGCGTCGAGTTCCTGCGGACGCCCGGCGCGTACTACGACGCGCTGCCGGGGCGCATCGGGACGATCGACGAGAACCTGGCCGAGCTGCGGGAGCTGGGCGTGCTGGCCGACCGCGACGACGAGGGCTACCTGCTCCAGATCTTCACCCGACCGGTGCAGGACCGGCCCACGCTGTTCTTCGAGGTGATCCAGCGGAAGGGGAGCCGCGGGTTCGGCAAGGGCAACTTCAAGGCGCTCTTCGAGGCGATCGAGCAGGAGCAGGCCCGGCGCGGGAACCTCTAATACTTACTCGTAGCGGAGCGCCTCGATGGGGTGGAGTCGGGCAGCTCGGGAGGCCGGGTAGATGCCGAAGAACAGACCCACCGCCGCCGAGACCACGAACGCCGTGAGCACCGAGTCGGCGGTCACGACCGCTGGCAGCGCCTGACCGCTGAACTCGAGGCCAGCCAGGATCCGGGCGATCGCCACGCCGAGGATGATGCCGACGATGCCGCCAACCGCGCTCACGACCATCGACTCGATCAGGAATTGCAGCATGATGTCGCGCCAGCGCGCGCCGACCGCCTTGCGAATGCCGATCTCCCGTGTCCGTTCCGTCACCGACACCAGCATGATGTTCATGATGCCGATCCCGCCGACGAGGAGCGAGATCCCGGCGATCGCCCCCAGCAGGATCGTCATGATTCCCGTGATCTGGTTCGCGGTCTCGAGGATGTCCTGCTGGCTCTGGACGTGAAAGTCGTCCTGGGCAACCCGGTGCCGTCGCCGCAGCAGCTCCCCGATCTCCTGCACCGTCCGGTCCATCTCTCTCTCCTCGGCGACCTGGACGTTCAGATTGCCCACCACGTGTTGCCCACCGGGCGTTCGTTGCCGGGAGAGCCGCTCCTGCATCGTCGTGATCGGCATGAACACAACATCGTCCTGGTTGCCGAAACCCGTCCCTCCCTTGGCCTCCATCACCCCGATGACGCGGAAGGACATTCGGCGGGGACCGAGGCTGAGACCGATCATCTGATCGACCGGTGAGGCGTCGCCGAAGAGCGTCCGGGCGACGTTGGCGCCCAACACCACCACCAGCGAACGCGATTCCACCTGCTGCCGAGTGAAGAACTCGCCGTCGGCCACGTTGTGGTTGCGCACTGACGGGTACATCGCGTTTGTCGCCACAATCCGGGTGCCGAGGTTCTGCCCCTGGGAGATCACCTGCACGAAACCACCGGCCTCGGGCGCTACCCCGAGCACCGTAGGTATCTCCTCGGCGATCGCCTCGCCATCCTCCATCGTGAGGGTAGGAGCCGATCCAGCCGCCGAGCGAACACCACCCTGCTGGGTGGAGCCCGGCCGAACGAACAGCAGGTTCGTCCCCATTCCCTGGATGCGATCAGTCACCGCGTTCTGCGCCCCGCGCCCTACCGACGTCAGCCCGATGACCGCCCCCACGCCGATGATGATGCCGAGCATCGTCAGCGCCGAGCGCAGCCGATTCGCATCCAGCGATTGCAGCGCCACCCGAAAGCTTTCGATCACACCCATGGATCGTATCCTATCCCACGACCCGCGGGTTCGCGACCGGGCCGTCCGACACCACCAACCCATCACGCAGGTGGATGGTCCGCCGGGTGTGCTCGGCGATGTCGTGCTCGTGGGTGACGAACACGACGGTGATGCCGTGCTCCCGGTTCAACTGCTGGAAGATACCAATGATCTCGAGGCTCGTCTGGCTATCCAGCGCGCCGGTCGGCTCGTCGGCCAGGATCAGGCTCGGCTGGTTCACCAGCGCCCGGGCGATCGCCACCCGCTGCTGCTGGCCGCCCGACAGCTCGGTCGGCCGGTGATGCATCCGATCGGTCAGGCCAACCAGCTCGAGCGCGGTCGTGGCGCGCGTCCGCCGATCGTCGGCGCCGGCGTAGATCAGCGGCAGCTCGACCTGGCGCAGCGCGGGGAGACGCGGCAGCAGATTGAAGCTCTGGAAGACGAACCCGATCCGCCGGTTCCGGACCTTCGCCAGCTCGTCGTCCGCGAGCTGACTCACCTCCACGCCATCCAGCTCGTACGAGCCGCCCGTCGGTTGGTCAAGACAGCCGATGATGTTCATCAGCGTCGATTTCCCGGAGCCCGACGGGCCCATGATCGCGATCATCTCGCCCCGGTACACGTCCAGGCTGATGCCGCGCAGGGCGTGGACCGCGACTGAGCCCATCCGGTATACCTTCGTGATGCCCCTCAGACGGATGACCGGCCCCCCCGACGAGGCGACGGGGCGACCTGGCGACGAGGCGTGGGGGTCCAGGGGTGACGGGGTGAACCCGGCCCCTGACGCCCCGTCACCCCGTCGCCCCGTCGCCCCGTCGCCGATACGCCCCGTCGCCCGCATGCTCATTGCACGATGACCTTCGGAACTGCCTGCGGCGGCGGCGCGGGCGCGCCGAAGCCGGGGCCGAAGCCGGGTCCACCAAGATTCGGCGCGCGCGTGGTCGTGGTCGGGATCACGACCTGCTCGCCATCATTCAGCCCGGCGGTGACCTCAGAGAGTTGATCGTTGCTGAGCCCGACCTGGACGACCCGGTCCTCGGTCTTCCCACCGCCGAGCACCGTGACGCTGCGACTGCGCCCGGACGTGCGAATCGCCCGGTTCGGGACGAGCAGCACGCCCTCGCGCTGCGCGATGACGATGCTGGCGTTGGCCGTGATCCCCGCCTGTAAACCCTCCGGTACCTGACCCAGCGTGATGGCCACCGGGTAGGTGACCACGCCCTGTTGACTGACCCCCAGCGGCGACACCGCGCTGATCCGCCCGGCCAACCGTTGATCGGACCGCGACTCGAACGTCACATTGACCAACTGACCGGCTCGGAGCTTGCCCACATCGTTCTCGTCGACGGCGACATCCACGCGGAGCGCGGTCGGGTCGACGATCGTCACGAACGTGGTGTTGCTGGCCGCCATCTCGCCCACGTTGCCCTGAATCGCCGCGACGACGCCGTCGAACGGCGCGACGATCGTCGCGTTGGCCAGGTCGAGCTCGGCCAGCTTGACCGCGACAACGGCTTGCTTGAGCTGCTCCTCGGCGATAGCGATCTCGTAGGTCGTGGGCCCACCCTTCCGCAGATTCAGGGTCGCCAGCGCGCTCGCCACCTGCGCTTCAGCCGCCAGAATGTCAGGCAACTTTGGCCCGGCCTTCAGGTCGTTCAACCGGGCCAGCGCGGAATCGTAGCTCGCCTGGGCGGACTCGACCGATGACTTCGCGGCCTGGAGATCGGCCGCCGTCGGTCCGCTCTTGACCTGCTCGAGCCGGGCCTGCGCCGCGGCCAACCCGACTTTCGCGCCGTCCAGCGCCTTCTGTGCCGCGGCGACGTCCTCGGGCTTTGGGCCCGCCTTTACCTGGGCAAGCTTATCGGCTGCCTGAGCCACCGAGGTCTCGGAGTTGGCTACCCGCGCGTTCGCCGAATCGCAGCCGGTGCCCGGCCCTCGACCGCACGTGGCGTCGCGATCGATCTGCGCCGACCACAGCGAGTTCTGCGCCTGCTGCAAGGATCGCTCGGCGGCCAGCACGTCGTTGGGGTCCGCGCCCCGGGACAGCCGGTCGTAGTCGTTCTGCGCTTTCACCAGCGCCGTCTGCGCGCTGGCGACGGACTGCTCGGCCGCCCGGATGTCCGAGTCGGTCGCCCCGCTCTGCAACTGATCGAGCCTGGCATTCGCCGAGCGCAAGCTGGCGGCCGCACTGTCGACGGTCGCCTGGGCGGACTGAAGCTCGACGGCAGTCGATCCCTTCCTCAGCTCGCTCAGCCTGGTCACCGCGCTGTTGTAGGCGGCCTGGGCCGCGGTGATATCGTCGGCCGTCGACCCGGCCTTGAGCTGATCGAGCCTGATCTGGCTGATCCGCTGGCTGGATTGCGCCTGGGCAAGCCTGCTGTCGAGCTGGGTTGCATCCAGTCGTCCGAGAACCTGCCCGGCCTTGACGCGCTCCCCGAGGCTCACGGCGAACTCGGCCAGCCGCCCCGAGGTGGGAAACGTCAGTCGCGCCTGTCGAGTTGAGATGAGCGTCCCCGTCGCGCTCACGGTCGCGGCGATCGAGCCAGTCCGGACCGGCACCACGGTTGGGCGCGGCGGTGGCGCCGGGGCGACCCGCTGGTAGCCAGCGTAGCCGGCCGCGGCCGTCGCCGCGAGGATGGCCAGGAACACGAGCAGCCGCCTCCAGGACAGCGACCGGGCGACACGACTTGCCATCCTGGGACTCGACACCCGCGAGGTCTCAACCGACATCCAATCCCCTCCGCAACAAGTCTACTCACTCGTGCATTCTACGTCTACCAGGCCAGGTTGAGAAGTACCTCGCGCGCCCGCCCAGAGCAGAAAAGGGTAAGAACTATGGGGCGAGCGCTTCGACGCGGGAGCGGAAGTCTCGTGCGCCTCGGGCCACCCAGCCGTTCCAGCTCGTCAGGAGGAAGCGGGCGCCCATGCGGAAGGAGTGATCGAGGTTTTCGTCGGTCACCAGCGTACCCGCGGTGCGCCCCGCGGCGACGATCTGCGTGAGCGCCCGGTCGATCACCGCGCGTACTGCGGGATGGCTCGGCTGGCCCGTGTAGCCCATCGTCTGCGCGAGGTCGGACGGGGCGACGAAGAAGACGTCGATATGGTCTACGGCGAGGATCTCGGCCAGGTTCTCGATCGCCTCCATCTCCTCGATGAGGACGATCACGAACGTCTCGTCGTTGGCCCGCTGGAAATAGTCGGCGACACCGTAGGACCGGCGGCTGCCGTACATCCCCCGCAGACCGATCGGTCCGAACTTGGCCGACTCGACGACCTTCGCGGCCTCCGCTTGCGTCGAGACGTGGGGCACACAGATGCCGCTGGCGCCGCGGTCCAGCGTTCGGGTGATCAGCCAGGGCTCGTTGGCCGTCACGCGGACGATCGAGGCCATATTCCAGAGGTCGCAGGCGCGCGACATGTCGCCGATCTGCTCCCAGCTCACCGGGCCGTGCTCGCACTCGATCCAGATCCCGTCGAGCCCGAACTGGCCGAGGAAGTCGATCATGTCGCTGTTGTGGTTGCCACTCAGAACGGTGACGGCTTTGCCCGCTCGCAGGCGGCGCTTGATCTGAATGTCTGGCATGTCGCGGTAACTCCTCCACGCACTTTCAGAACTCAACCGATCTCATACCGCATCCTGCCAGGCGCTGTCAACCCGCTCGGGCGGCCCTGGGGTGGATGACATGATTTCGGGGCGAGATGACCGTCGAGGAGGCGTCCCCGCCGCCGGTCTCGAGGATGTCGTACCGGGCGCCCGCGAGCGACCGAGCGTAGGTCAGCTTCCGTCGAAGCAGGATACCGAGCAGCTCGTGCACCCACGTCGGATCATCGTACGTCGCCAGAATGAGGCTCTCGATACCGATGAGGCAGGCGGCGTCCTGCCAGCAGCCTCCCTGTCCGAAGACATCAAAGCCGCAGATGTGCCCCCGCAGGATCACCGCACCTACCGGGCAATCTGCCTCCTGTCCGGGCACGCTAACCCTTGAGGCCCGTCAGGGCGATACCCTGGATGAAGTACCGCTGCGCGAAAAAGAAGAGGATCACCGGCGGCAGCGCCATGATCGTCGCCGCGGCCATCATCAGGTCGAACCGCGCCTGGTAGAGGTTCTGGAACATCCGGAGGGCCAGCGCGATCGGCATAAGATCAGGGTTGTTGATGTAGATGAGGGGCCCGACGAAATCGTTCCAGCTAGTCATGAACGTAAAGACGGCCACCGTCGCGATGGCCGGGCCAATCAGCGGCACCATGATGCGGATGAAGATCGTGAAGTAGCCCGCGCCGTCGATCTTGGCGGCGTCTTCCAGCTCCCGGGGGATCGTCAGGAAGAACTGCCGGAGCAGGAAGATGTAGAACGCGCTCCCGAACCAGGCCGGCACCCAGAGGGGCTGCCAGGTGTTGATCCAGCTCAACTCCTTGAACAGCAGGTACTGGGGGATCAGGGTCACCTGGTGTGGTAGCATCATGGTAGCCAGAACGCCTATGAAGACGACGTTGCGGCCCGGCCACCGGACCCGGGCGAAGGAGTAAGCCCCCATCGGGCAGGAGAACAGCACTCCGCCGAGCACCAGCACGGTAATCGCGAGCGTGTTGCCGATGAACCTGACGAACGGCATAAACTCGAGCATCTTGGGGTAGTTGCCCCACATGAGCGGGTACGGGACGAGGACAGGCGGCACGAGGAAGAGCTGCGCCTGGGGCTTAACTGAGGTCGAGACCAGCCAGTAGAACGGGAAGAGGAAGACGAGGGCGAGCGCGGTCAGGGACAGGTAGAGCACCCCCTGCCGAAGCGTCCGGAGAGCTCTGGCCGACGGCGACCGGAGCGTCGCCGTAGCCTGGCTGGTGGCGGGTATCGCCCTGCTCACGCTACTTCACCTCGCCGGCTTCGTAGTACACCCACGTCCGCGCAAGCCGGAACTGGATGAGGGTGAGGACGAGGACGACGGCGAAGAGCACCCAGGCCCTCGCCGCGGCGTAGCCCATCTTGAAGTAGACGAACCCATTGTTGAAGAGGTAGTAGACGTAAAAGAGCGTCGAGTGCAGTGGGCCGCCCTGGGTCAGGATGTAGGCTTCGGTGAAGATCTGAAAGTGGGCGATGATCCCGATGACCGCCGTGAAGAAGATCGTCGGCGTGAGCATTGGCAGGGTCACGTGCAGGAACTTCCGCCAGTTGTTCGCCCCGTCGATCGAGGCCGCCTCGTAGAGCTGCTCGGGAACCCCCTGCAGCCCAGCCAGGTAGATGATCATCGCGGCCCCAGCGCTCCAGGTTCCCATCAAGATGATGGCCGGCTTGGACCACTGTGGGTCGCCCAGCCACACCGGCGCGCCGATCCCGATCCCCCGGAGAACCGAGTTCAGGATGCCCCACTGGTTGTTGAGGAGCCAGACCCAGAGGATGGCGCCGGCAACAGTCGGGGTCAACGAGGGCAGGTAGAACGCCGTCCGGAAAAAGGCGATGCCCTTGACCTTCTGGTTCAGCAGCAGCGCCAGCCCGAGCGCCGTGGCCATCTGGATCGGCACGCCGAGGAGGGTGACGTAGACGGTGTTGTACAGGGACGTCCAGAACAGCTCGTCCCTGGGCAGCTTGAGGTAGTTGGCGACGCCGACGAACTGCGCCGGACCTGGAGACGCACCCCCTGGCCGCGATGCTGATTGGTCACCCCGGCGAGGTTCGCGGGCACGCCCTCCAGCGCATCTTGCTGGACGCCATCCAGGCACTCAAGCCATCTACCGCCCAACCCTACGAGTCGCTGTCCTGGCGGAAGTACCGTTATCTCTACCTGCGCTACGTCCAGGACCTCCCGGCGCCCGACATCGCCAGCGACCTCGGCATCAGTCCTCGGCAGTCTCGCCGCTACTGTCAGGAGGGTCTGGCGGCGGTGGCGCTGATCCTGCGGGATCGCTGCGGCGCGGTCAAGGGTTACCTGCAACCAGACGAATCAGGCGCAGTGGAGATTGCCGCCGGCAGCGGATCGTCACCTCCCGACGAAGCCGGCGCCACGACCATCGACCGGGAGGTGAAGCGTTTGGGGACTCAGGCTCAGACGACGGGAACGCCAGTCAGGGATGTGCTGCCCGGCGTGGTCGAGACCATCCGGCCACTGGCCGAGCACCGGGGTATCCACCTGCGCGCGGTCATCCCTGCAAGGCTGCCCAGTGCCGCCGTCGAGCGCACCGTGCTGCGCCAGGCTCTCCTGAACGTGCGCAGCTCGTGGCTGATGTTCGCGGCGAACTCCGCCTTCAACTGCCGGGCTTCCTCCGCCGCGCGACGTGCCCGGACCAGCTCGTCGTTGAGCGCGGTAAGCTGAAGGTAAGCCTCGTTCAGGCTCTTGACCACCCGGCCCAGCTCGGACTGGCGGTGACGTAGCTCCTCGGCCAACTGACGAGCGTCGGCGTAGCTCTGCCAGGCCCAACCCAGGGTGACGTAGACCGGGTTCGTCGCCAGCCAGCCGAGCACAGAGCCGACGACGGTCAGCGCCACGGAGGTCAGGGCGACGCCCCCGTCGACCGCTGGAAGAGGCCCGAGCCAGGTCCCGACGACAATCGCGCTCGCGACTCCGGCGGTCGCGAAGCCCGCTCGTGGCCCGAGGACCGCGCCGGCAACCAGGACCACCAGACAGAAGAGCCCGGCGAGCTGGCTGTACGGCTGCAGCCAGACCGCGGCGCTCAGAACGAGGACCAATCCGGCCACCGT
>JACPQP010000249.1 GCA_016190465.1 Chloroflexota bacterium | reverse complement strand
TCGGTATCAGGAAGCTGACGATGGTTTTGGGGACACCCCAAACCCCGCCAGGACGGGCGGCGGCCCTTCCTGGACCTACCCGAGACGTGGTGTCCTTCGTGACTTTGTGGTGAGCCCCGCGTCCCGGGATTTCGTCACGGGAGGACTGATGAAGCTGATCATTCTGGGCTCCGGCCCGGCCGGGCTGACCGCGGCGATCTACGCGGCGCGGGCCAACCTGGCGCCGCTGGCTATCGGCGGCTACCAGTCCGGTGGGCAACTCATGCTGACCTCGGAGGTCGAGAACTTCCCGGGGTTCCCCGAGGGGATCCTCGGCCCGGAGCTGATGAGCCGTTTTCGCGAGCAAGCCGAGCGGTTCGGCGCGACGATCGTCGACGAGGACGCGGTGGAGGTCGACCTGCTGCGCCACCCGTTCCACGTCTCGACCGACTCGGCGACCTATGAAGCGGAGGCCATCATCATCGCCACCGGCGCCTCGGCGCGCTGGCTGGGGCTACCCAACGAGGCCCGGCTCATCGGGCACGGCGTCTCGAGCTGCGCCACCTGCGACGGCTTCTTCTTTCGCGACAAGGAGGTCGTCGTCGTCGGGGGCGGCGACACCGCCGTCGAGGAGGCGCTCTTCCTGACCAAGTTTGCCCGCCGGGTCACCCTCGTGCATCGGCGTGACCAGTTGCGCGCCAGCAAGATCATGCAGGACCGCGCGCTCGGCCACCCAAAGATCTCGTTTGCCTGGAACTCGGTCGTCGAAGACGTCCTTGGGCGGGACCACGTCGAGGCGATCCGTCTGCACGATGTGAAAGCGGGCGACCGGAGCGTGTTGCGGACCGACGGCGTGTTCGTGGCGATCGGCTACACGCCCAATACCAGGATCTTCGCCGGGCAGATCGACCTCGACGAGAAGGGCTACGTTCGCGTTCACGGCCACACCCGGACGAGTGTGCCGGGCGTCTTCGTCGCTGGGGACGTCGAGGACTACCACTACCGCCAGGCGATCACGGCGGCTGGCGCCGGCTGCCGCGCCGCGATGGACGCCGAGAAGTATCTCGAGGGCATAGAGTGAGTACACGGGTCCGCTTCCTCGAAGGAGGAGGGACGGGGCGCGGCCCTTATCCCCCTACGGTCGGGGCACCCCCCAGTGGGTGCCCCCACCCCAGCGACCAACGGAAGTCCCGCAGGGATATTGGGACCGGCTCAGGAACGGCGGGCCGGCTCAGGAACGGCGGTGAGGGCCTCGGGAGATCACCGACGACCTGGCTGAACGGAGAGTGATCAATGATGAGCGAAGGCCACGATGCATCAGAACGGACGGACAGTGCGTCATGGCGACGTGGAGACTACCTGCGGCTCCACCTGAGGTCGCGGGTGGAGATCTTCAAGGGGAGCGACGAGTGGGCCGAGCTCGTGGTGGAGCGGGAGTTCCCCGTCGGCGAGACGGCGATCCTGCTGTGCGACGTGTGGGACAACCACTGGTGCCGAGGCGCCGTGCGGCGACTGGAACAGATGGTCGGCCAGATGAACGCGGTCGTCGACGCGGCGAGAGAGCGCGGCGTGCAGATCATCCACTCACCGTCCGGCACGATGGACTTCTACGTCGATACGCCCTACCGGCAGCGCATTGTGAACCTTCCGCGGGTCTCGCCACCCCCACCGCGCGAGCTACTCGATCCCCCGCTCCCCGTCGACGCCTCGGATGGCGGCTGTGACTGTGATCCGCCGGACAAACCGTACAAGGCGTGGACGCGACAGCACCCGGCCATCACGATCGCCGGCGCTGACGTCATCTCGGACGACGGTCTGGAGGTCTACAGCCTGCTGGCATCCGGCGGCATCAAGAACCTCATCGTCGTGGGCGTGCACACCAACATGTGCGTCCTCCACCGGTCCTTCGCGATCAAGCAAATGACCCGGTGGGGCGTGCGCTGCGTCCTGGTGCGCGATCTCACCGACGCGATGTACAATCCCCGCATGCCGCCGCACGTGAGCCACGTCGAGGGAACCGACCGGGTGATTGAACACATCGAAAAGCACTGGTGCCCCACGGTGCTGTCCTCCTTCGTGTCTCCGGTGCCTTCGTGGTAGAATCCCCGTCGTGAGTTCACCGTGGCATCAGGCGGATCGCGATCGAAAAGCGGAGCGAATCCACTGACGAGGGGTCGAGTATGGGTACGCGTTCAGTCCCATTCTCTGTCTTCACCAAGCCCTGGAAGACCATGCCCGTGGCGCAGCTCGGGGAGCTTGTTCGCGGTCTGGGCTTCGACGGGATCGAGCTTCCGGTGCGACCGGGGTATCAGGTCGAGCCGCCGAGCGTGGGCCGAGACCTGCCCCGGGTGGCGAGGCAGCTCGGCGAGCTTGGCCTGAGGATCTTCAGCGTCGCCGTGCCACTGGAAGGCGCCCGGCTTACCGACGAGGCGATGATCGCTGCCTGCGCCGAGGCCGGAGTCCCGGTCATCCGCGTGCTGGTCCGGATCGGCGAGCTGGGCTACCTGGCCAGCGAGGCTGAGACCTGGCGCCAGCTCGACGTCCTGGTACCGCTGCTGGACCGGTATGGCGTGAGGCTCGGCGTGCAGAACCACTGCGGTCGCTTCGTCTGCGACGCGATGGGGCTGCGGCACCTGCTCGAGCCGTACGACCCGCGACACGTCGGCGCCGTCTGGGACGCGGCGCACAACGCGCTCCAGGGCGAGGAGCCCGAGCTGGCCATCGACATCGTCTGGTCGCACCTTTGTATGGTGAACCTGAAGAACGTCTTCTGGCGGCGCACAAACGGGCCCGAGGCGGAGGTAGCGCAGTGGCGACCCTATTGGACGAGCGGACGGCAGGGGCTGGCTTCCTGGCCGCGGGTCGCCGCCGAGCTGCGGCGGCGCGATTACCGAGGTGTCGTCTGCCTCACCGCGGAGTACAGCGACGAGTCCGCCGTCAATCGGCTGATCGCTGAGGATGTCGCCTTTGCGCGGTCGCTGTTCAGCGGGTGATGGTGATGAGAACGGAGGAGCACCGATGACTGTGCGTCTGCGCGATTGGCGGAGGGGGGCGACCAAGGCGGAGCGTGTGCGGGCGGCCATCCAGCACCGGGAGCCGGACGTCGTCCCCGGCCAGGAGTTCTTCATGGACGACGACGCCGAGGAGCAGTTCCGCTCGCGCTTCGGCTCACCCCGGACGTCCGACTGGGGGACCAACGCCATCGCCAATGCCGAGATGATGGACAACTACCTCGTCCACGTGGGCGGGGGCGGGCTGCGCTCGAAGGTCGTCGAACGCGGCCTGGGCTACGAGTTGATCGAGTACGAGAATGGGATGAAGTGGAAGATCTATCGCAACCCCTACTGGCGCGAGTACGTGGACTACCCGATCAAGTCGGAGCAGGACGTCGCGCGCGTCTCGCTCCCCGATCCGGACGATCCGGCGCGCTACGCGGGGATCCGGGAGCGGGCGACGTTCCTGAAGCGGCACGGCTACTTCACTCAGGGCGGGACGAACGGGATCTTCTCGGCGCTGTGGTACTTCTGGGTCAGCTTCGACACCGTGCTCCAGTGGATGGTCGAGAAGCCCGAGCTCGTGCACGAGCTGCTCGAGAAGGTGGGCACCTTCAGCGCGCGGGTCGCCGGCCGGGTGGCCGAGCAGGGCGCAGACTCGGTGACCTGGGTCGACGACCTGGGCTACAACCAGACCACGTTTTTCGCGCCGCGCCACTACCGGGAGTTCATCTTCCCGTGGCACCAGCGGATGGCCGCGGCGATCCACGAGCATGGCGCCTACGCCCATATGCACTCACACGGCAACGTGAACTCGCTCGTGCCACAATTCATCGACGCGGGCATCGACATGCTCAACCCTGTCGGGCCGTCGGACAACATGGTGCTGGGTGAGCTGAAGGCGAGGTATGGCGACCGGATCACCCTGGTGGGCGGCATCAGCAAGTACATCGGCCGGATGTCGTGGGCGGAGATCGAGGCCCACGTGGAGGAGGTCGTGCGGGTGGGCGCCCCCGGCGGCGGGTTTATCGTGTTCTCGGAAGGGGGCATCCCCCGGGACATGAGCGACGAGAACTTCTCCCTGTACCGGGAGGCGCACCGGAAGTACCGGGCACAGTACGGCGCGGCCGGACACCGGGCGACGGTCTGAGACGGAAAGGGACGCATGCGACGGCGAGTGGCGCGGAGGGCTGGTCTGAAGGCAGCGGCGGGGCTGCTCCTCTTTTCGGCGTGCGGGCCGCCGCTCCGAACACCGCCGGAGCCCACGGCGTTCGCACCAACTCCGCCCCCACCGCCAGCGTCGACGCCGGCACCTCCGTCCCCCACGCTGCCGACACCATCGGCCACGGCGTCGGGTTCCTCCCGAACCGTGGGGGTCACCGCCTCGCCGACAGCCCCGCCGCCTCCGAGCGTCACTCCGAGCGTGAGACCCGCAGGGACAGGAATCACGGTGACGCCAGGCGCCAGTCCCACCGCTCAGTCCGGCCGAGTCAGCCGGGAGGGCTCGGCTACTCCCTCTTCGGTCGCCACGACTTCCACGCCCGTGAAGCCAACGCCAGCGCCAGTGACGCCAACGCCGAGCCTCGCGCCGCGGGCCACCCCGATCACCGGCCCGCTCGCCTCGGTCGTGGTCCGGGGCAACCCGTCGTCCAACGTGGTCGCGCTGACCTTCGACGCGGGGGGCACCGATTCCTCGGCGACGGTGTCGCTTCTCGACACTTTGAAGTCGAACCGGGTCCGGGCGACGATGTTCATGACCGGACAGTGGTCCGAGAGTCATCCGGACCTGCTCAAGCGCATCGTCGACGACGGCCACGAGCTGGGCAACCACACCTTCACCCATCCCGATCTGACCAAGGTCTCCGACGAGGAGGTCGTCGTCGAGCTCACCCGGACGGAGGCCCTCTGCAAGCGGCTGGCCGGGGTCAGCCTCGGCCGCAATATGCGGCCGCCGTTCGGCGCCTATGACGATCGGGTGCGCCATGTCCTCGCCGCTCAGGGGTACTCCCTGATCTACTGGACGCTGGACTCGGCCGATTGGCGGCCGGAGTTTGCCGCGCCGGAGATCGCGAGTCGCGTCGGCGAGCAGGCGAAGGCAGGTGACATCGTCGTCTTCCACCTCTACCCGGCCAAGACGGCCCAGGCCCTCCCGGCCATCCTCAAGCGGCTCCGGGAGCGTGGCCTCCGGCCCGGCTCGCTCGGCCAGGTGATGGGGTAGCCGCGATGCGACGTGACGGCCGCGCACCCGACCGGCTCCGTCCGGTCCACATCGTGCCGGGCTTCCTGCCCTACGCCGAGGGCTCGGTGCTCATCGCGATGGGGGAGACTCGGGTCATCTGCGCGGTGACGGTCGTGGAGACGGTCCCGCGGCATCGCCGTGGCTCGGGCCGGGGCTGGCTC
>JACPQP010000019.1 GCA_016190465.1 Chloroflexota bacterium | reverse complement strand
GTATCACTCCGAGGCCTCGCCGGGGCCGCTGGACAACCTCTACATCTTCGAGCAATTCCTGGAAATGGTGCGCGCTGGGAGGACCAAGGGTGCCTGACGTCAGTAAAGTCCTCGTCCTCGGCTCCGGGCCGATCATCATCGGCCAGGCGGCCGAATTCGACTACGCCGGCACGCAGGCCTGCAAGGCGCTGCGCGAGGAGGGCGTGACCTCGATTCTGGTCAACTCGAACCCGGCGACGATCATGACCGACGAGGGGATCGCCGACGTCGTCTACGTCGAGCCGCTGGCGGTCGAGGTGCTGGCCCGGATCATTGAGCGCGAGCGTCCCGACGGTCTGCTGCCGACGCTGGGCGGCCAGACCGGCCTGAACCTGGCCGTGGAGCTGGCCGAGGCGGGCGTGCTGGAGCGGTTCGGTGTGCGCCTGCTGGGCACTCCGCTGGAGACGATCAAGCGGGCCGAAGATCGCGAGCTGTTCAAGGAGATGCTGGCCGGGATCGGCGAGCCGGTGCCCCCCAGCGCGACGGTCTACTCGCTCGAGGAGGCCCGGGCGCTGCTCGACCGGCTCTCGCTGCCGCTCATCATCCGTCCCGGCTACACCCTGGGCGGCACCGGCGGGGGGATCGCTCACACCGAGGAGGAGTACGAGCGAGTCGTCACGTCGGGGCTCCAGGCGAGCCCGATCCACCAGGTGCTGGTCGAGCAGTGCGTGCTGGGCTGGAAGGAGATCGAGTACGAGGTGATGCGGGACGCCGCCGACACCTGCATCACCGTCTGCAACATGGAGAACCTCGACCCGAAGGGCGTGCACACCGGCGACAGCGTCGTCGTCGCACCAAGCCAGACGCTCTCGGACAAAGAGTACCAGATGCTGCGGACCGCCTCGATCAAGATCATCCGCACGCTGGGGATCGAGGGCGGCTGCAACGTTCAGTTCGCGCTCGACCCGCACTCCTTCACGTACTACGTCATCGAGGTCAACCCGCGCGTCAGCCGCTCGTCGGCGCTGGCCTCCAAGGCGACCGGCTACCCCATCGCCCGGGTGGCCGCCAAGATCGCGGTGGGCCGCCGGCTGGAGGAGATCCCCAACGCGGTGACGAAGACGTCGACCGCCGCGTTCGAGCCGGCGCTCGACTACTGCGTGGTGAAGATCCCGCGCTGGCCGTTCGACAAGTTCCCCTCGGGCGACCGCGGGATTGGCACCCAGATGAAGGCGACCGGCGAGGTGATGGCGATCGACCGGTCGTTCGAGGCGGCGTTCCAGAAGGCGGTCCGGAGCCTGGAGCTGGGCGGCAAGTCGATCCACTGGGAGGACCGTTCATGGACGGTGGCCGAGCCCTCCCCAGGGAGTCTGCGCTCGGTCTGGGAGCTGATCGACCAGCCGAACGACCTGCGCCTCTGGGCGGTTTTCGCCGCGCTGCGCCGAGGCGCCTCGGTCGAGGAGATCCACCAGCGCTCGCGGATCGATCGCTGGTTCATCCGCCGCTTCCGGTGCCTCGTCGACCTGGAGCACCGGCTGCTCGGCGAGCCCTTGACGCCGACGCTGCTCTGGGAGGCGAAGCGCCTCGGGTTCTCGGACGAGCAGATCGGCACGCTCTCGGACCGGCTGCCCGAGCAGGTGCGGCAGTTGCGCCAGCAGTGGGGTCTCCGGCCCGTCTACAAGATGGTGGACACGTGCGCCGCCGAGTTCGAGGCGGCGACACCCTACTTCTACAGCACCTACGAGACCGAGAACGAGGCCGAGGCGTTGCCCGGGCCGAAGGCGGTCGTCATCGGCTCGGGGCCGATCCGGATCGGCCAGGGGATCGAGTTCGACTATTGCAGCGTCCACTCCGCCTGGGCCCTCCAGCGGGCGGGCGTCCGCGCGATCATGGTCAACAGCAACCCGGAGACGGTCAGCACCGACTTCGATACCTCGGACCGCCTGTACTTCGAGCCGCTGGACGAGGAGAGCGTGCGCGACGTGCTCGAGAACGAGGGGATCGAACAGGCGCCAGCCATCGTCCAGTTCGGCGGCCAGACGGCGATCAACCTCGCCGAGCCGCTCACGCGGGGTGGCGCCCGACTTATCGGCAGCTCGGTCGAGGCCATCGACCTGGCCGAGGACCGCCGCCGCTTCGAGGACTTTCTGAACCGGCTCGGCATCCCCCAGCCGCCGGGCGCCGCGGTGTCGACCGTCGCCGACGCGCTAACGGTCGCCGCGAGCATCGGCTACCCGGTCCTGGTGCGGCCCTCCTACGTCCTCGGCGGCCGAGCGATGGAGATCGTCCACAACCGCGACGAGCTGGCGCGCTACGCGAAGGTGGCCGCCGAGGTCTCGGAGAAGCACCCGATCCTGATCGACCAGTACCTGGAGGGCAAAGAGCTGGAGGTCGACGCGATCTGCGACGGGGAGACGGTCGTCATCCCCGGGATCATGGAGCACATCGAGCGCGCCGGCGTCCACAGCGGCGACTCGATGGCGGTCTATCCCGGCGTCGACCTCCGCGCGCGGGACGTCGACCGGATCGTCGACTACACCATCCAGATCGGACGCGGCCTCCAGGTGCGCGGCCTGATGAACGTCCAGTACGTCATCTACCAGGGCGCGGTCTACGTCCTGGAGGTCAACCCCCGCGCGAGCCGCACCGTGCCGTTCCTGGCCAAGGTGACTGGCATCCCGATCGTTCAGCTCGCCACGCGGGTGATGCTGGGCGAGTCGCTGGCGTCGCAGGGCTACGCCACCGGCCTCTGCCCCAACCAGCCGCTCATCGCGGTCAAGGGGCCGGTGTTCAGCATGGGGAAGCTGATCGGCGTCGACACCTACCTCGGGCCGGAGATGAAGTCGACCGGCGAGGTGATGGGGATCGACACCACGCTGGGCGCGGCTCTTGCCAAGGGGCTGCTGGCCGCCCGGACGTCGCTGCCCGTTGGCGGGAGCATCCTGCTGAGCATCGCCGACCGGGACAAGCCCGAAGCCCGTGGCCTGATCGAGCGGCTGGCAGCGCTCGGCTACCGCCTCTACGCGACCGAGGGCACCGCCACAATGATCGCCGAGATGGGTCTGCCCGTCCAGATGATCACGAAGAAGCTGAACGAGGGGCATCCCAACGTGCTGGACGTGATCCGGGAGCGGCTGGTCGACGGCGTGGTAAACACCGTGACCGGCCGGCGAACGCCGCTGAAGGACGGGTTCGCCATCCGGCGCGCCGCCACCGAGCGCGGCATCCCCTGCTTCACCAGCCTGGACACCGCCCGCGCCGCGATCCAATCGCTGGAGCACGGGCTGGGTGACTACCACGTCCGGCCACTGCTCGAGTATCTGCGCGAGCCGCGATCGTCGGCGCCGACCACCGAGGCCGTCCGGTGAAGCAGCTCGTCACGCTGGTCACCGCCAACGTCGAGGTGGCCGCGCGCGTCCACGTCCTGCGCTTCGCGGCCCTCGGCATCGCCCAGACGGCGCGCCCCGGCCAGTTCGTCCATCTGCGCTGCGCCCGGGAGAGCGACCCATTGCTCCGGCGGCCGTTGAGCGTCCTTCGGACCGTCCGCGACCCGGCGAATCGTCCCGTCGAGGCCGAGGTCCTGCTCGACGTCGTCGGCCGGGGCACCGCGCTGTTGAGCCAGATCCGGCCAGGCGATGCGCTGGACGTCCTGGGCCCGCTCGGTCGCCCGTTCGAGGTGCTGCCCACCACCAGGCGGGCGCTCTTGATCGGCGGCGGCGTGGGCATCGCCCCGCTGATCGCGCTGGCCCAGGATCTGCTGCCGCGTGGCGTCGAGGTTGTGCTCCTCGCCGGCTTCCGGTCGGCGGCAAAGGCGTTCCCCGCCGCGCTCGTCCCGCCGGAGGCGGAGTACGTCGTGGCGACGGACGATGGCTCGCTCGGCCACCAGGGCCTCGTCACCGAGCTGGTTGGGGAGTACCGCCCCTGGGCCGATCAGGCCTTCGCCTGCGGCCCGATCCCGATGCTGCGGGCCCTCGCCGGCCTGCGCCTCCACGACGCGCTGCCGACCCAGGTCGCGGTGGAAGAGCACATGGGCTGCGCGATGGGCGTCTGCCTGGGCTGCGTCGTCCCGACGAGGAAGGGCCTGCGGCGGGTCTGTCACGACGGGCCGGTGTTCGACATAAGGGAGATGGTGTGGTAGGGGCATGCGGGTGTCGCCCCCAACGCGACTCCCGATGTACAATACTATTGTACAAGCTTCCGTGGTCGGACGGGAGGGCACAGTGGTCCAGACAACCTACAGCGAGGCGCGAGCGAAGCTCGCGGAGCTCGGGGATCGGGTGACCCAGGATCGCGAGACGGTGATCATCAAGCGGCGTGGAGCGCCGGACGTTGCGCTGATCGCGGCTGATGAGCTGGCGAGCCTTCGGGAAACCGCCTACCTCTTGCGGTCGCCGGCCAACGCAGCGCGACTGCTGGCAGCGCTGGAAGACGCACGGGCGGGGAAGGGGCAGCGCATGCCGATCGAGGAGCTGCGCCGCGAGGTCGGCCTTGGGCCGGAAGCGTAGAGAATGTGCATCTGGCTCAAGATAGTTGAGGAGCACTGACATGGCGACACCCGGCTCCACTCCAAGCGGCGCTCGCAGGACCGGCGCCGCGCGGTCGCGGGCCAGAACGGTGAAGATGACGGTGACGGTGCCGTCGGATACGCTGGAGGCTGCTGTCGCCAGAGTTCGAGCAGGCAACGCGCCATCCCTCAGCTCCTACGTGGCCCGGGCTCTGGCGGCACAGGTCGCAGCTGCTGGCAGAGACCAGCGATGAGCGATAGCTTCGCAGTGGCAACGCCACGCCTGGCGGTGAGCCTCGCCCCGAATCACCCGTCCGGCCTGCGCCTGAAGAACCCGGTCATGCCCGCCTCGGGTACGTTCGGCTACGGGACCGAGTACGCGAAGCTGCTCGACGTCAAGGAACTCGGCGCCGTCGTCTCGAAGGCGGTGACGCTCCACCCGCGCGACGGCAACCCGCAGCCCCGCATCGCCGAGACGCCGTCGGGGATGCTCAACGCCATCGGGCTCCAGAACGTCGGGGTCGAGGCGGTCGTCCGCGACAAGTGCCCCATCTGGGCGAAGTGGTCCGTCCCCGTCATCGCCAACGTCGCCGGGTTCAGCGTCGGCGACTACGTGGCGGTCGTCGAGCGGCTGAACGACGCGCCGGGCGTCGCCGCGATCGAGCTCAACATCTCCTGCCCGAACGTCCAGAACGAGGGCGAGCCCTTTGGGCTGGCTTGCGAGACCGCCGCCGAGGTCACCGCTACCGTGCGCGAGGTCTGCGACCTGCCGCTGATCGTCAAGCTCTCGCCGAACGTGACCCGCATCGTCGACATCGCCGCTGCCGTCGTGGAGGCCGGCGCCGACGCGCTCTCGCTCATCAACACGATCCCCGGGATGGTCATCGACCTGCGGACGCGCCGCCCCTACCTGGCGAACCGCACCGGCGGCCTCTCGGGGCCGGCCATCCGGCCCATCGCGGTGCGGATGGTCTACGACGTGGCCCGGGCTCTGGCGGCACAGGTCGCAGCTGCTGGCAGAGACCAGCGATGAGCG
>JACPQP010000233.1 GCA_016190465.1 Chloroflexota bacterium | reverse complement strand
GGCGAGCAGTTGCCGCCTGTGTACGCGCTGTTTATACCACGGTTCCTCTGTCTTGTCAATAGCTTGCTTGCGAGCAAGTGTTTGCCGGTCTCTACAAAGGGAAGGACGCCGCCCTGGACACAGCCGAAACCTCGGCCATCAAGCGCGGCCCGGCTTGTCGCCCCCGATCTGGCGCCCCCAATGCCGCGACGAACGCAAGCCTCGTAGCCCCAGCTCCTTTCCGCGTCGGATCCGACTCAGGAACGGCGGCGCGGGGCTGACGTCACCCGGACATCTACTCCGCCTGGCCCGTGCGCAGCGCGACGTAGCTGGCGTAGCGGCGCGGGTCGATCGTCGCACCCACCGCGGCGCGCACGGCGCAACCGGGCTCGTGGACGTGGGTGCAGCCGCTGAATCGGCACTGCCCGAGATACGGCCGGAGCTCCACGAAGCCCTCCGCCACTGTCTCCGGGTCGATCTCCCACAGCGCGAACGCGCGGAGGCCGGCGGTATCGGCGATCTGCCCATCGTCCGGCCCACCGAGCGGCAGGAGACGAGTGCTCCGCGTCGTATGGCGGCCCTTGCCGGTCGCGGCGCTGATCCCACCGACCGCCAGGCCCGCGCCGGGCATCAGCCCGTTGATCAGGCTGGACTTGCCGACGCCCGATGGACCGACGAACGCCGACGTGACCCCGGTCAGCACCGCGCGAAGCTCCGCCAGCCCCTGGCCAGTACGGGTGCTGGCGAAGATGACCCGGTAGCCGATCCGCTGATAGATGGCGAGAGCGTCTGCGAGCGCCCCCTCCACGCCCAGGTCGACCTTGTTGATACAGATGACCGTGGGCACCGCGGCGGCCTCGGTCGTGACGAGGATTCGGTCCAGCATTCGTAGGTGCGGCTCGGGCTCGCGTACCGCGAACACCGCCACCAGTTGGTCCAGTCCGGCCAGCATCGTCTGGGCCAGCGGCTCGGCACCGGCCGCGCGGCGCGTGAAACCGGAGTCGCGCGGCAGCACGCGCTCGATGACGCCCGCGCGCGCGTCCAGCGCGACGATCTCCACTCGATCGCCGACGGCGACGACGTCGGTGACCTTCGGCGTCCGGACCATCACGGTGGCCGGCCGGACGTTCTTGCTCAGTGGCCGCACCAGCTCTTTCCGGAGCTTTCCCCGGAGCGAGCAGACGAAAACCCCGCGGTCGGTCTGCACTTCGTACTGACCGCGCGCCAGGGCGATGACGATGCCTTCCAGGGCTGATCGAGTCATACTCCTCTCTCACCTACCAGTAGCGCCGCAGATGGCTGTCGTTGACGACGAACTGACACGAATGGTGAGGGGAGAACGCCCGCGCGGGTTCCGCTCCCTGCGTCGGGGAGGGGTTAGGAGAGAGGCCCGTGCCTCAGCACCGTGAGGAAGCGAGGCGCGCGCGGGATCCCCACCTGGCAGCGACTCCAACCGTCTTCACAGCCATCGCACGCACCTCCAATCCGTGGCGTCGTGGGTCGCCTGGTGACATCCGCGCCCACCTTCCGCCACTGTAGCTGCCCCCTATCCTAGCGTACGAAGGTAGGATTGTCAAGCCGCCATTTCAGCAGAGGGAGCGCCACACAAATGTGGTAGCCGCCTGCCGCGGGAACGGCCCTCACCCCCTGCCCCCTCTCCCAATACTGGGAGAGGGGGTCCGGCCGCGCCCCCGTGCCTCCCCCTTCCCCCAGTATTTTGGGGGAAGGGGCCGGGGGATGAGGACCGTTCCCGCGTCACGGGCGATGCCACAAACGTGTGGCGGTCCCATCGCGCGGAACACCCACTGTGCCCGCCGCGAGACCCCAGGGGCTGGTACGACCGAGCGGGACGGGGATGTGCTACGATCAAGCACACTCGTCCTTGCCAGATCACGCTACCCAGGAGGTTCGCGCGATGTCCACTCCGACGGGGCGCATCCGTGGGACGACTCGAGAGGTACCCCGTGCGCTTGCTGCGCAGACTGACAGGTCGATGCACTGCGGCATCACGTTGCTGGCCGTCTCGCTGGCGGCTGCCCCGTACCTGGTCGCCTGGCTCACGACGCCGCCGGGCCTGATCTTCGTCGGACACCTGAGCAACCCCATCGACGGCCTCAGCTACCTGGCGAAAATGGGCCAGGGAGCCCGCGGCGACTGGTTCTTTCATCTCCCGACGACGCCCGAGCCGCACGCGGGGGGGCCGCTGTTTCTCTACTACCTCGCGCTGGGCCACTTCGCGTCGCTGACCGGACTGTCGACCGTGCTCGTCTACCACCTGGCCCGAGCCGGCGGCGGCATCGCGCTCGGGCTCGCGGCCTGGTCGTTCCTGGGCCGGAGCTTCAAGACTCTGGCGCCTCGCCGGTTCGCCTTCGCGCTGTTCATGCTCGGCCTGGGGTTCGGCTGGCTCACGTCGCCGCTCGGCCTCACCGCCGTGGACCTGCTTCTCCCCGAAGGCTTCGCGTTCCACAGCACCCTCATCAACCCGCACTTCCCGCTCGCCACCGCGGCGTTGCTCGTCGTGATGCCCGGTCTGTTCGAGGCGACGCGGCGCGTCGGAACCGGGGGGCCACGATGGCGCCGCCTGGCCCTGCGGTCAGCCGCCCTCGTCGGCGCCGTGGTGCTCCAGCCGTTCCTGATCGTGCCGGTGGTCGCGGTGGGTGGGACCTGGTGCCTGCTCGCCGTCGCGCGTGAACAGACGGCGCCTCGGGAGAGTGTCCCGCGGCTGGTCGCGCTGATCGGCCCGGGGGCGATCGTGGCGGGCGCTCTGGCCTCCTACGCCTACCTCGATCCGGTCCTTCGGCAGTGGTCCGCCCAGAACATCACCCCCTCACCGCCGGTCTGGGATTACCTGCTGGGTTTCGGCTGGCCGGCGCTCGCCGTGGCCGGTCTGGGGGTGGCCTGGCTCTGGCGTGCGCGTGTCGGCCTGGCCGGATCTCACTCCCCCTCCTCCTCTCCACGTCGGGGGGGACGGCCCTCATCCCCCGACCCCTTCCCCCAATCCTGGGGGAAGGGGAGCGGCGTGACTCCACCCCCTCTCCCAGTAT
>JACPQP010000238.1 GCA_016190465.1 Chloroflexota bacterium | reverse complement strand
CTCTCCGCGCCGGAGAGGGGGTTAGGGGGTGAGGTCCGGACCTCTCCGCGTCGGACCCACTCAGGAACGCGGGCCAGGGGGTGAGGTCCGGCCCGCCGGCGCCTACGCGGCCCGGTGCATCTGGACGCGCGCCCGCTGGGGAAGCTCGTCGCGGGTAATGGTCAACTCGACGCGACCGTTGCGCGCGCTGCGCACGCAGCCAGCCGCAATCCGATAGTCCTCACCCTGGGGGCCGGCCTCCCAGACCAGCAGCTCCTCGCCACGGATCTCGTCGACGTGACCGATCCGTTGCCCCTCCGCCGTGAAGACATCCCAGCCACGCTGAACGTCTCGCAGCTCCGGCGCCCGGGCCATCTGCTGCTGGTAGATCAGGGCGCTGATCCCCCCGACGATCACGCCGAAGAGGAAGCTGAACATCGTACCACCTCCGTTCGTGGCCCAGATCACCGCTCAAGGTCGCGGAATCGCCACTGGGCCGTGTCTCGCGGGTGGGTGCAAGAGTGATGCCGGACAGCAGGCCGTGATCCTCCTTCCCGCGCCGGGCCCGCCGGACCCGCGCCGGACCCCATCAGGAAAGGGGCCGGAGGTTAGGTCGGATGGTCAGCAACAGGCTCAGACGGATACGAGACGCCGGACAATCCGGCGGAGGAGACTCGCCAGAGCGACGAGCCCCCCAATGGCCACGGCCACGCCAAGCCATCTTGCGTCGACGGGGCAGCAGGTGCGCGGGGCAGGCAGCTCGGTCTGGGGCCCCGGGGAAGCCGCCTCCCCCGGCGCCGAGCTGCCTGCCTGCTCGGCTGTCGGTGGCTCCTCGAGCAGCATCACCGGTATGCCGTCGCGAATCGGGTAGGCGCGACCACAACGTTCGCACCGCAGGTGGTCGTCCTCCAGCTTGACCGGCGTCTTGCAGGCCGGGCAGGCGAGGATATCGAGCAGTTCCTGGCTGATCATCGCTTCGCTCTCCAGAGTTGTTAGGCCACAGGGTACGCGAACCAGTGGTGGCTGTCCAGCATGTCAACGGTCCAGCAGGTCAAACTCCTCGGTGGGGTTCGTCACCCGCACGTGCGCGGCCAGGCCGGGGTACACGCGGGCCAGCTCCTGGAACATCGCGAAGGCGATGCGCCGGTAGGAGAAGTGACCCGCAGACTTCGTCCGCAGCTCGGCGATGTAGGCCGCCTCGGCCAGATCCATCTTGAAGAGGGCCCGACAGCGGTACGCCAGGGGGAGGGCATAGCTCGCCAACGACGGTGCAGCGGACGCGAGCCTGCCGACCGCCTCTCCCGCCCGGTCGAGCGCCTCGACATAATCCGCGATCAGCCCCTCTTTCCCCGCCAGGCCCGCGATGTCGGGGCCGAGGCCGGCGGCAAACACCTCGGCGGGCAGTTCGTAGCTGTGCGCGGTGGTGAAGGGCTGGATGATCTGGATGCAGCGCCGGTGCCGATGCAGGTCCCGGAAGGCGCCGAGGTCCAGGAGCAGGTCGAACTTGATTGGATAGCCGGCCCGATACTCGCGCAGAAGCTCGTCGTGCGGGCCACGATGCCGAACGGACGCCGCAATCAGCGCGGCCCTGGTCTCCTCGCTCACGCGCTCCACCAGGCCTTGAACCTGGGCATAGGCGTGCCCCGCGTCATCGAAGCGAAAGAGCAGCGTGGCCACGACCTCATCGGCGACGCTCTCCGTCTCGGCGAGCTGAACGGCAGACCGATCGTCCACCGGCCCGAGCTCGGCGAGGAGTGGCGCCGCCAGCGCTCGGACTTCCCGCTCGGTCTCGATCTGATACGACGAGGGCTGGCAGTGCTTCACCAGCGTGGGCATGGCCGCGGCCGGGCGCAGCGAGGCGATCGACTCCCGCAACTCGGTCGCTAGCTCGGCCGGGAGCACGCCCTGTGCCCGCTCGGCGGCCTGGGTAAGGCGCGCCAACAGCGGATGTTCGGCCGGCGCCGAGCAGGCGTCTCGGATCGCCTGGCCGACGTGCTGCGCCTCGGGGAGTGGATCCGAGAGCAGCCGGCTGATCTGGTTCTCCAGGGTGCGGGCGCTCACGATCTGGCCGACGCTGGTGAGGGTGCCGAGTGGCAGGAGCAACCGGGCGACGTCGAATGCCCGCGCCCGGAGCGCGCGCTCGCGCCGCTTCTCGTCCAGCTCGGGCGGCCCTCCGGTCGAGGTCTCGACCGAGCCGTTCGCCGAGCTGGACGAGAAGCGGCGCGACGTGACTCGCATCAAGAGATCGAGCAGGCGTCGGTGAAGGGCACTGTAGCGAGCGAACAAGAAGTCGCACGTATCCACGTACAACTGCTCACCCAGGCTACCGGCCAGCTCGGGCGGACGGTAGTAGCCGGAACGGCGAAAGCTCTGGTAGCGGGTCGATCGCTCCTGACCATCCCAGAGTGGCTCGTCGACGACCTTGATCGCGGCCAGGATGGAGATATCTTCGAGCGCGACGACCACGTGAGCCAGATCGGCGATCGACCGGTGGCCGTACTGAAAGTAGAACGTCGTCAGGAACTCGCCGGCCTGCTTGGAGGAGATGTCCTTGATGCTCTCCAGCATCGACAGCGCCGAGCGACTGTACTTGGCCACGGCGTACGCCTGCGTCTCTGGCGGGACGCCGATCACCGTGTATGTGCGCACTTCGACTCACCACCTCCGCGTGGCCCTCACCCCGTGAACGGCTCCGGGTAGGTCCAGGAAGGGCTGCGGCCCGTCCTGGCGGGGTTTAGGGTGTCCCCAGAACCATCAAAGGCTTTCTGATACCTCCTTAGCATAGCCGAGAATGGCATAAGAGACAGGTGAGAAGCCACTGGCCGTGACGTCGAAGGCACGCCGCGAGCAATGCTATCTCCCGCCGCGCCTGGGCCGGCCGAACCAGAAGAGGTAAAGGCTGACCATCTGCCAGATACCCACTGGCCATTCTACCAGATGACGGCTCAACGCTCCCTACCGGGCTGCCTGCCGCCGGGCAGCGGCGATGCCGACGACGACGACCACGAGCGAACCAAGGACAACCATCACCACGGCGCTGAGACAGGGGTTGGTGGCAGTTGCCCGCGTGACCAGCCGATCCACCGATCGCTGTGGAACTGGCGCCAGGATCGCCTCGACCACGCGGCCGCCATAGGCGGGTCGCAGCTCCAGCCGCTCGAGCGCCCCCGGCGTGTCGCGCGGCAGATCCGGGGCGAGGCGCCAGATGATGTCCGCCGCGTAGCTCTGCCGCGCTTGCTCGATCATCTCGGGTTCACCTGGCCCGCCGACTTGAAGCAGAGCCAGCGCGTCGGCCAGCGTGCCGATCAGCTCGTTGGGGCGGTACACCAGCTTGGTGTAGCCGTTGGGATAGACGATGATCTCCTGAAGTCCCCCTCGTCCCCGGCGGGCGTTCTCGTAGCGCTCGATACGCGTGCCGTTCAAGAGTCGGATGATCCGGCGCCCGTGCTCGGCGTCGTCCGCCTCGTCCAGAACGAAGTTCTCCCGAGTGTACTCGACCAGCACCTCGAACGCTCGCCCGAACAGCTTGGGATCGAACTGATCGGCCGTCGGGTCGCCGGATGAAACCGGAAAACCGGCGCGCTGGGCGAGCTGAAAGTAGCCGTCTTCGGCGCCGTATAGAAGCCGGGCGACCTGACGTGCCGTGACCGTCGGGTCGCCGATGGCGACGCGATAGACCAGCCCCGTACTCTCACGGCGGATCGCCCAGATACCGGCCTTCTCCCGCGCCGCGATCAGGTCGCGGAGCCGATCCTGCGCCGCCGGATCGGGGTTCGTTGGCCCGATCGACTCTTGCGGCCTTGGGGCATAAGAATCGGTAGGGCGGAAGACCGCTCGCCGGGCCTCACCAGGGGGTGGTGGCCACCGCGTCGGGTCCCAGCTCGTCTGCTTGGTGAAATCGCTGGCCGCGTCGAAGCTGGCGAACCCGATCGCCTTCTGCACCAGGTCCTCGTAGGCCTCACCGGGGATGTAGCGAAACTCGACGATCCGCCCCCCGGGCACGACGTTCACCGGGCCACCGGCATCCGGGTAGGTGAACTCGTTCACTCCTGCCCGCGAGGGAAACTGCACGAATCGGACGATACTGCTCGTCGGGCGCAGATAGCGCACCTCCTCCACCCCGTTGGTGAAGGAGCGCCGGAGGACGTCGTCCGTCTTCTGGACCTCGCGCTGGACGTAGCTCACCGCCGGGTCCATCGTCAGCTCGATGACCTGGCCGGCCGGTACCCGTGCCGGACTTGGTAAGCTGGGGTTATTGCGCCTGGCTGCCTGGAAGATCTCGTCGACGTGGTCCAGGTCGCCGTAGGCAACCAGCGACGCTTCGGCCAGCGTGCCACCGGAGAGGATCGTCAGGGACACGGTCTGGCGCCACCGACCCTGGTCGTCCAGGCGATCTTCGACTACGGAGACGCGGATCGGAAGCGGCTGGTTCGGCCACTCGGGTGCGGGGCGGGCGATCGTCGACACCGGCAGCCGCGCCGGGCTCGCGCCGGTCTTCGCCCACCCGATCGGTGAGAAGGCGAGCATCAGAAACGTCGCCAGTGCGGAGGCGACGACGACGAGTCGCATATCGCTTACTCTGCTGCCGTGTTCAGAAAAAGCAAAGCAAGAAGCGTGCCCCTGCGAATTGACAAGAACGGGCGAACAACAGTAGCATACCAGCGCAACGGCGGCGGTTTGGACCGCGGCGGCCTTCATGGTCCGCATACCTCGCCCCGTCAGCCGCCAGGAGGAGCACGTGAAGCTGGCCATCGGCACCGGCGTGGCGTTCCGCCAGCCGCTCAACGAGCACGGATCCCTCATCTACGATGACCCCACGCTGCTGGCCCACCATCTCCGCTGGTGGGCACGGCAAGGCGCGCAGGGCATCGTCTTCTACGACGCACTGCCGGGCTTCTACCGCGTCCCGACCGAGTGCTTTCGCGACATCAAGGCCGTGCTCGACGACCTTGGGCTGGAGGTCGCCGCGTTCAACACCCTCCGCAAGAGCTTACTCCTCCCGGCGCTGGCCGATGGAGATGAAGAGCGGCTTTACCATTGCCTCGACGTGTGCGCGGTCTTGCGTCCAGTCGTCGTCGACGTCAACGTCAACGTACCGATCCCGACCGGCCTCGATCCGCTGGCGATGGCGGCGCGTCCGATCTATCGCGGCGACTTCGCCGGCGCCGAGACCTTCGCCTCGGTCGCGGCCCGGCTCAAGCAGTTCGCTCGTTCCTGCGCCGACATCGGTGCGGCGCTCTCGATCGAGCTCCACGACGACGGCATCCACGACACGGCGGCGAACTGCTTGCGACTCGTCGAACTCATCGACGAGCCAAACGTCGGCGTGAACCCCGATCTCGGCAACTGGTACCGCGTTCCCTACGAGCACCCGGATTCCTGGCGGGAGCAGATCGTGGCCCTGGCGCCGCGCACGAACTACTGGGAGGTCAAGAACTACCGGCGCATCGTCGTCCCGGCCGCTGGCCGGGCGTACAGTTGGATCGCCGACCTCGAGGAGGGCGACATCGATTTTCGGGAGGCCGCGACGATCCTCTGGGATGCTGGTTTCCGGGGTTGGGTCTGCAACGAGGGAGGCACTGGCGATTACATTCGGGCGAACCTGCGGTACCTCTCCTATCTCCGCTGGGTTCTCGACGAGTGGATCCCCACTCGCGGCCAGGTTGAGTGATTATCTTAAGGGAGGACATTCGTGGGCACCTTACGCGTTGGGATCATCGCTTGTGGCTCGATCGCGCGGGCGCACGCGCGGGGGTGGCGCGGGATCGACGGGGTCGACCTGGTGGCGATCGCCGACAGCAACCCCGAAGCCGCACACGAGTTCGGGACGACCTTCGAGGTTGCCCCGGAGAAGCGCTACGCCGACTTTCGCGAGATGCTGGATCGCGAGAAGCTGGACATCGTGAGCGTCGCTTCGTGGCACTTGCAGCACGCCGAAATGACCATCGCCGCCGCGGCGCGCAAGCCCAGGGCCATTCTCTGCGAGAAGCCGATGGCGACCTCCCTGGGCGAGGCCGATGCGATGCTGACCGCCTGCAAGCGGAACGGCGTCAAGCTGGCCATCGGCCACATGCGGCGATTCTACAGTGGGTGGGAAGCGGCGCGCCGTCTGGTCGCCGACGGGGCGATCGGGGAGCCGCGGCGGGCCTGGATCGTCGTCTTGCAGGGACTGTTGAACTGGGGCACGCACGCCATCGACGGCCTTCGCTTCGCGCTCGGCGATCCGCCGGCCCAGTGGGTCATGGGCGCCGTCGAGCGCCGGACCGATCGCTACGAACGGGCGATGCGGATCGAAGACGCGTGTCTCGGACTGGTCCAGTTCACCAACGGTGTCCAGGCGGTCGTCGAGAATGACCTGACGCCGCGGGGGTCGATCAACTTCCAGATCATCGGCAGCGAGGGCACTCTCGACGTCGACGAGAACCGGGTGCGACTCATGAACGGATCGACCGGTGGCTGGCAGGTGCTCGACAACCCCCAGAACGACCCGTTCATCGCCCAGGCGCAGGGCCTCGTGGACTGGATCGAGGGGAAAGGAGAGGACTACCGGGGCGAGGGGTCCAAGGCGCGAGCGACGCTGGAGATCATGATGGCCATCTACGAGTCGGTGCGGATCAACGGAGTGGTGCGGTTGCCGATGCAGACGCGGCAGAACCCGCTCGACCTGCTTGTCGAGTCCGGCCGTCTGCCCGTGGAGTACCCCGGCGCCTACGACATTCGGTCGTTCCTGGTTCGCGGGGAGCGGATGAGCTGGGTGTAAGCACTTTCTCTACTGGGGGACACCCCCAGGCCCCCGCCCTCGCGGGTGGCGGATGAGCGGGGGCGGGATCTGCCCCACCGGGGGACACCCCCAGGCCCCCGCCCTCGCGGGTGGCGGATGACAGCAGAATGGTTCACGCTGGCCCCGTGAGTGGCAGGTCGATCGTGAATGTGCTGCCCTGGCCCGGCTGGCTCTGCACGTCGATCGCCCCCCCGTGGGCTTCCACGATTCCCTTGACGATGTAGAGACCCAGCCCCAGCCCCTTGGCCCCCGTTGTCCCGCGCAGCCGCACGTACGGCTGAAAGAGTCGTGGAATATCCCCGGGCGCGATGCCGATCCCCTGGTCACTCACCGCGATCCTGGCTCGGCCGCCGACGCGCTCGACCACGACCCGCACCGTGCCACCCTGTGGGGAATACTTGATGGCATTGTCGACCAGATTCCCGATGACCTGGGCGATGCGATCCGGATCGCAGTGACTCTCGATTCCCTCTCCGGTGGCCTCCAGAATCAGATGGTGGCAGGGGGCCGCTGGTCGGCGCTGCTCCACGACCTCTCTGGTCACGGCCATCAGGTCGCAGGGCTCCTTGCTGATCTCGAAGCGGCCGGCCCCAATGCGCGAGGCGTCCAGCAGGTCGCTGGAGAGACGAACGATCTGGCGGACTGACGACTGGACACTTCTGGCGAGCCGCTCGCGTTGTTCGGACGGCAGGGCCTCGTACCGTGGGAGCATCTGGCTGAAGCCGCTGATGGTCGTCAAGGGGGCCCGCAGATCGTGCGCCACCATGGAGAAGAACTCCAGGAGGCGGGCGTGCGACTCTCGGAGCTCCGCGGCGCGCTGCTGCTCCTGTTCGTACAGGCGAGCGCGCTCCGCGGCCAGGGCCTGTGCCCGTCGCTCGGCCCTGGCCCACAGCAGGCTCAACAGGCCAACAGCCGCCAGGGCGAGAATGGCGAGCGCGTCCGTTGGCAGGTCGGGACCCACCAGCAAGATATCCAGCACGCTGAAGGCGATGGCGACCACGATGACGATGGTCGCTACCAGGGCGCCGAAGAGCCTGGCCGCCACGATGATCGGGATCGCGTAGAGGATCCTGGTGGGCACTCGCCAGGGCGTCAGGTAGACATCCACGGCCAGGATCACCGGGATGCTGGTCAGGGTGAGTCCCAGTGCAACGATCTGGGCGGTCGATCTACTGAACGTCTTGATGCTCACGACAAGCTCACCTCCCGGTCATGCCAGAGCTCCCAGGCACATGGTCTTGGGGCACCGTATAAGTAGGTCTCGGAAAGTTCACCTGCGTCCCGGGAAGGTCCAGGAAGAGCGGAGCCCGTCCTGGCGGGGTTTGGGGTGTCCCCAAAACCATCAAAAACTTTCTGATACCTACTTACGTGGCGGGAAGTGATCAGCAGTCAGCCCGAGACCGTCCCGTGGCCGTCCGGAGGCGCTGACGGCTGGTGGCTGATTGCTGACGGTCAACTTGACTCGTTACGCCACAGTAGGAAGGACAACAGCCTGACTGGGATCGGCCCGGGTCACCGGCATCGGATTCGTGAAGGCGGTGCAGATTCCACGCCATCCTGGTCCGTGGGAAGCTGATTGGGGGCTTGAAGCGCAGATCGACCACTGATGTTCGTTGCCACGAGCGGCACACTTGTTGCCCCCGTGTAGCCACCATCTGAACCGGATGCAAGATGACCGATGAACAACGGGGTTCAAGTCCGCTGGCACCAGTTCACGGTCGACGAGGTCCTGGCCCGACTGGCGACGGAGCGGACGGGGCTCTCTGACGCGGAGGCGCGGCGTCGCCGGCAGCAGTTCGGCTCGAACGAGCTCGTGGCAGAGGAGCGCGCCCTCCCCCTCGTCATCCTCTTCCGCCAGGTCCAGAGTCCGCTCATTTACATCCTCCTTGCCGCGGGCCTGGCCAGCGCCCTCCTGGGGAAGTACGTCGACACGGGTGTCATCTTCACCGTGGTGATCCTCAACTCCGTCGTCGGCTTCGTCCAAGAGTACAAGGCCGAACAGGCAATGCGTGCGCTGGCCCGGTTGATGGCCCCGCGAGCGCGGGTTCTCCGGGAAGGCGAGGAGCGGGACATCGATCCCCGCGATCTGGTGCCCGGTGACGTCGTCCTCGTGGAGTCCGGGGTGAGGATACCCGCTGACCTCCGTCTCTTCCGGGCAATCGACCTGCGAGTCGATGAGTCGATCCTCACCGGCGAATCCCTCCCGGTGGCCAAGACCACCGGAACCATCGCCGACCCGAACGCGCCCCTCGGCGATCGGATCAACCTGGCTTTCACCGGCACGATCGTGGTGCGAGGGCGTGGCGCGGGGGCGGTCGTGGCGACCGGCTTGCGAACGGCGTTCGGGCGCATCTCCGCGCAGGTGGGTCAGGTGGGGGAAGTCCGGTCTCCGCTTCAGAGACGGCTGGATCAGTTCGCCCGGGTGGTCGCCTTGCTCGTCGTGGGCGTCACCGCGCTGGTCTTCTCGTTGGGTCTTGTCACGGGGGAGCCCCTGGCAGACATCTTCCTGACCGCTGTGGCCACTGCGGTCGCAACCGTCCCCGAGGGGCTACCGGTGACGATCACCGTCGCTCTTGCCGTCGGCGTGTGGCGGATGGCCCAGCGCAACGCCATTGTGCGCAAGCTCCCCGCTGTCGAGACCCTCGGGAGCTGCACCACCATCTGTTCCGACAAGACGGGCACGCTCACGCGGAACGAGATGACGGTGACGAAGATCTACGCCGGCTGCCACACGTTCGAGGTCGCGGGGGCCGGCTATGCGCCGGTGGGCGAGATTCTTCTCGGGGGCCAGCCGGTGAATCTCGCCGCGCATCCGGCGCTCGAGCTGGCCATCCGCATCGGCCTGCTCTGCAACGAGTCGTCGGTGTACGAGGAGAATGGACGGTATCGGGCAGAGGGAGATCCCACCGAGGCGGCGCTGATCGTGGCGGCGATGAAGGGTGGGCTGAACCCGGAGCGCGAGCGCGATGCCTACCCGCTCCTGGGCGAGGTCCCCTTCGAGTCCGACCGCCAGTATATGGCTACGCTGCACGGGCACGGCGCGGATCGGCTGGCTTTCGTGAAGGGCGCACCGGAGCGAATCGTGGAGATGTGCGGCGCCACCTACGGGAGAAGTGCGGTTCCCCTGGACCGACAGTTAGTTCTCGGGATGAGCGAACGGCTCGCCGCCGAGGGGCTGCGGGTGCTGGCACTGGCCTACCGGTCGCTGTCGCCCGGTGTCGACGACGTGTGCGACCGCGACGTGGAGCAGGGACTGGTCTTCGTCGGCCTCCAGGGGATGCTCGACCCGTCCCGGCCCGAGGCGATCGCGGCGGTGGCCCAGTGCCGAAGAGGAGGTATCCGAGTGGTGATGATCACCGGGGACCACCGGGTGACCGCCACCGCCATCGCCCGGCAGATGGGCATCGCGTCGAACTCGACTGCGCAGGTCGTCGACGGCCGGGCGTTGGAGGCGATGGACGACGAGGAGCTCTACCACCGGGTGACACAGGTGTCCGTCTATGCCCGAGCCTCCCCGCAGCACAAGCTGCGGATCGTCCAGCAGCTCCGTCGGCACGGGGAGGTCGTGGCGGTGACCGGAGACGGCGTGAACGACGCTCCGGCGCTGAAACAGGCGGACATTGGGGTGGCGATGGGGGTTGTCGGCACCGACGTGGCCCGGGAGGCGGCGGACATGGTGCTGGCCGACGACAACTTCGCGACCATCTACGCCGCCGTCGAGGAGGGGCGGGTCGTCTTCGACAACATCCGCAAGGTGATCATGTTCCTGATCCCGACGGGCCTCGGGCTGGTGCTGACGGTCGTCGCCAGCATTGGTCTGGGGCTGCCGCTGCCCTTCCTGCCGGCGCAGGCCATCTGGATCAACCTGGTGACCAACGGCCTGCAAGACGTCGCCATGGCCTTCGAGCCGGCCGAGGAGGATGTCGGCCGCCGGCCACCGCGCGACCCTCGCCAGGGCGTAGTGACGCGGTTGATGATCGAGCGCACGATACTCGTCGGCCTGGTCCTGATGATCGGCACCCTCGCCGCCTTCGTCTGGCAGTTGAGCTCGCCGTCTGGTCTCGATCACGCGCGCACGGTGGCCGTGACCACGATGGTGCTGTTCCAGAACTTCCAGATCTTCAACAGCCGCTCGTTCACCCGATCCATCTTCCACGTCAACCCGCTGTCCAACCGCTTCCTCTTCGTGACGATCGTGGCCGCGCTTGGCCTGCACATCCTGGCCCTCTACTGGGGCCCACTCCAGTTCGTCCTGCGCACCGAACCATTGAGCCTGGAGACCTGGCTGGTGATGGTGCCCATAGCGGCGACGGTAATGCTCGCCGTGGAGGTAGATAAGGTTCTCAGAGCGCCATCGTGATCACCTTGGCGTTCTCGCCCCGGGCGAAGACGAGCGGGATGAAGAACTCGTTCCAGTGGGCGATGAAGCCGATGATGAACATCGTGGCGACGCCCGGACGGATCATCGGCAGGACGATATCCCACAGCAGGCCCCAGATGCTGGCCCCGTCGACCTTCGCGGCCTTCTCGACCTCCTCCGGCATCTGCTTGAGGAAAGACACCAGCACCCAGGTGGTCATCGGCAACAGCCCGCTGACGTAGAGGATCAGGATCCCCTGGAGCGTGTCCATCAGCTTGAGCTGCTGGTACATCTGGAAGAGCGGGATCACCGTGGTGACCCCGGGGACCATGCTCGAGGCCAGGAGCCCCAACAGCACCAGGTTCGCCCCCGGAAAACGCAGCCGGGCGATCGCGTAGGCTCCCAGGAAGCCCTTGTCACCCGATCTGTATCAGTCCCGCGTCGGTGACACTGGTGACGTATGACCGTGGATCGCCTGGTAGCTTGTCGAGGAACACGACGAGAGACCAGCGGGTGAGATCGTCGAGGAAGGCCACGGATGGCACGCGCATCGCCACGGCCGGAGTGGCGGCGCGAACGAACCGGGCCGTCGCGCGGGCGATGGCCTCGTCCAGGAAGCAGCTCGGCGCGTCCTTCAGCCCGCCGAGTGCCAGCCAGGCGTCAGGTATGCAGAGATCAAGCACCGGGTCAAGATGCATCCGGAGGCGATACATCCGGCGCCGCAGCGGTCTGCCCGCCAGGTCCGGGTGGTAATCACGATCGATGTGGCGCGCGTACTCCGCGATGGCGATCGCCGGGTCGGCCGCCACGTAGAGAGTCGGCTCGCCGGGTGCGTTCCACCGATTGTCCGAGCTAAGCCCGGCAATCGTTAGAACCCCTGTCCCTCGTAGTCGGCGGCGATCGCACCGTATACCCGGTCGGCCTCACCCATCTCAATCAACTGAAGGGCGGTGCCCCTGCCGAAAACGGGCATCGGCAGCATCACGAACCTGCGCAGCCCGTCGGGGCCATAGACGACTTGCCCCAGATCGACGATCTGCTGGAGCTTCGCCAGACGCGCGCGGCTCGCCAGGCTTGCCGGCAGGTCGGCACGCTGCTCCCACCGTTCGACTGTGCGCGTGCTGACATCCAGGAGACGTGCCATCCGCTCCCGCGAGAGACCGAGATGCTCCCGAATGCGGTGCGGGGCGAGCTGGCTCTCCACCGCCGCCATCTCATTCCTCCCCGCTCTCATCGACGTCGCCTCCGGTTCCTATTCTACCAGAACATGGCGACATCTGTCGGCATACACCCGCAACGATTTGACGCTTGACAGCTCGCACGACCCCTGCTACAATGGCGCCGTTCACGTGAGCGGTAACGTGAGCGGGTGCTGAGTGTTGGTGCCACTGAGGGGAGCGTCTATGGTGCGCCGGCAAGCCACGATCGCCGATGTCGCCCGGACCGCGGGCGTCTCGCGGCAGACGGTTTCGCGCGTCGTCAACAACAAGGGCGAGATCAGCGCGCAGACCCGCCAGCGGATCCGCGCCATCATCGAGGAGCTGGGGTACCGTCCCCACGTGATCGCCAGCAGTCTGGCTGGCGGTCGCTCTCGTCACATCGGCCTGGTCATCACGAACCCCGCCGAGGAGGTCCCCACCAACCCGTTCTTCCTCTCCGTCATCTATGGCGCCAGCACCGAGGCCGAGAAGCGTGAGTACGGGCTGGTGATCCGGTATGCGCCCGCCGACGAGGTCATCCGCTTGCGGGAGAACGTGTTCGGACGGGGCCAGGTCGACGGCATCGTCGTCTTGCGGGCCCACCGGGACTGCGCCGCCGCGTTCGGCGGCCGCGGTCCGGATCAACTGCCGGTCGTCCTGGTCGGCGACTTCCCGCCGGATTGCCAGTGTCCCTTCGTCGACATCGACAACACCTCCGGTGGCCACCTCCTGGCCGAGCATCTGCTGGAGCACGGCTATCGCCGCATCGCGGTCGTCTGTCACAGCCCGGCCGGGCACGCCAGCGCTGATCGCCGGGTGCAGGCGCTCCTGGATGCATTTCGCCTGCGCGACCTGCCCGTCGCCCGCGAGGCCATCCTGTGGACGGACTCGACGCTGCCCGACGCCTACAGGAAGGCATTGACAGTGGTTCGCGGTTGTCGCCCCCCGCAGGCCATCGTCGCCACCAACGACTGGACGGCGATGGTGGTCCTCCGCGCCATCCACGATACCGGGTTGCGCGTCCCCGAGGACGTGGCCGTCGTCGGGTTCGACGACCTGCCGCTGGCCGCCTACCTCGAGCCCCCGCTGACGACCGTCGTGTTCTCCGGTTTTGATCTGGGAAGATCGGCCCTCGAGCGACTGATTTGCCGCATCGAGACCGGTGCCCCCGCCGGATCGGCTCATTTGCCAGCACGCCTGGTTATCAGAAGGTCGTGCGGTTGTCCGCTTCAGCCGCCGCTCGAACCGGACCCGTTCGGCCCGGTCGAGCTGTCCTTGTCTGGCGAGAGGAGAGGTGCGGAGCTTCTCCCGTTGGCCTCAGATGGCTTGCCCGTTGCGCCGGGAAGCTGGCCCGCGCCGGAGGCGCGCTCGTCGCCCGGGCAGCGCTCGATCGGTAACGTATAGAAGCGTAAGCAGGAGGGTGCAGAGCAGAGCGCGATGAATCAGACCGTTTCGGCGATCCACCCGGCAACCGAGCATCACCAGGCGCGAGTGCGGGTAGACGCTAGTCGCCGTGGACCACTCCGCCGCATCTGGCGCTACGTCGGCTACGACGAGCCCAACTACACCTACACCCCCGGCGGGCGCAGCCTGCTCTTCAAGCTGGGCCGGCTGAGCGACGGCCCGTACTTCATCCGCGCCCACTACATCCTGTGCTCGGGCGACGGCACCGGTCGGCCCAAGTGGGGCTCGAGCAACGTCTACACCGAGGACGCGGCGGGGAACCCGGTCTACACGTGGGAGATCATCGACCGGATCTTCGATACCTACCTGGACACTGGCTGTGTCCCTTTCGTAGAACTTGGGTTCACGCCCGAGGCGCTGACCACCGCGCCGCCCGGCGTGCCCTACGACCGGCTTCGCGACGGTGGCTGGCACTACCCACCCCGAGACTACTCGCGCTGGCAGGGGCTGGTACGGGCCCTGGCCGAGCACTGCCTGCGGCGCTACGGGCTGCGAGAGGTCAGTCGCTGGTACTGGGAGCTCTGGAACGAGCCCGACTCCCCCTTCTACTGGGGGGGCACGGTCGAGGAGTTCGGCCGCCTTTACGACCACACGGTCGCGGGGCTGTTGGCCGCGCTGCCCCAGGCGCGCGTTGGTGGACCGGCCACCACCAGCCCGGCCCGACCTCATGCGGGCGAGTTCCTGCGCGCCTTCCTGGAGCACTGCGTGAGTGGCACCAACGCGGTCACCGGGCAGCGGGGAACCCGGCTCGACTTCATCAGCTTCCACACCAAAGGTGGTGGCTACCGCCCGCAGGTGGATGCTCCCAAGCAGCCGCCCACGATGTACACGCTGGTGCGCCACGTGGTGGCCGGCCTGGAGATCGCCAGCCGCTTCCCGGAGCTCGCGAAGAAGGAAGTGATCCTCTCGGAGTGCGACCCCGATGGCTGGGCCGCGGGCAGCAAGCACGACAACCGTAACCTCCAGTTCCGCAACACCGAGTACTACGCCAGCTACGTGGCGTCCACCGCGTGCAAGCTGATCGACCTGGCCGCCGACTCGGAGCTGCGGGTGGACGGGATGCTCACCTGGGCCTTCCAGTTCGAGAACCGGGAGTACTTCGAGGGCCTGCGCACGCTCAGCACGAACGATGTGGACAAGCCGGTGCTCAACGTCTTTCGCCTGCTGGCGAAGCTGGGCGGCATTCGCCTCCACCTGGAGAGCGACGCGGCCCGCAACCCGCTGTCCGTCGAGAATGGAGACACGCTCGCCACGCCACCGGATGTCTCCGGCATCGCGGCCATCAACGGCGTAGACGAGGTGCAGGTCTTCCTGGCCAGCCACCACGACGACTGGGATGTGCACACCCCCACGGAGACTCACCTGGAGGTGTCGGGTCTCGCCGACGGGCGCGCCTACCGGGTGCGGCGCTACCTGATCGACCGCGTTCACAGCAACGCGCACACGGCCTGGGTCGAGATGGGCGAGCCGCAAAGCCCGTCGCCCGAGCAGAGCGAGGCCTTGAAGCGGTCCGGGAGGGTAGAGATGGTGGAGGAGACGATCGTGGCGGCCGCGGACGGACGGGCAGCGGTCTCCGTCTCGCTGGCCGCACACGGCGTCTGCCTGCTCGAGCTTGTTCCGAGTGAGAGTGACGAGCAGTGATGTTGAGCCAGCCGGTGACGTAACCCCCCAGCCCGGACCTCACCCCCTAGCCCCCTCTCCGACACGGAGAGGGGGGACGACGCGGGAGCCGTAGGGGCAGGCCCCCGTGCCTGCCCCCCCCTCCCCGTGTCGGGCCCGGCTCAGGAAGGGCGGGTCCGGCTCAGGAACGGCGGGAGAGGTCCGGCCCCGGCTCAAGGTCTCTGCACACCGCTCTAGCCTCCTGGCTGAGAAACACAGAGGAAGACAGAAGGAGAAAAGTCATGGCGAACCACATCACCCGGCGACGGTTTCTTACTCTTGCTGGAAGTAGCGCCCTGGGTGGCGCGGCGCTGGCGGCGTGCGCGAGCGCGCCCACGCCGACTCCCCCACCGCCGACGAAGGCGGCGCCTATACCTGCTCCGGCCGCGCCGAAGCCGACGACGGCGCCCACGGCGGCTCCGGCCGCACCAAAGCCGACGGCCGCGCCGGCTCCAAAGCCGACCAGCGCCCCGGTCCCGACCACCGCGCCAGCGGCAACGGGCGCCGCCCAGATCAAGTTCATGGCGTGGGCGGTCGACGCCCAGTGGCTCGGGGGATGGGACCGCTCGGTCGAGGAGTTCAACAAGCGGAACGCGAACGTCCGGGTCGAGTTCCAGTGGTCTCCTAGCCAGGGCTGGGACCAGAAGGTCCAGACCATGATCGCCGGCGGCGTTGTGCCTGACGTCGTGAACACCGGCATTAACCTGTTCATCAATCTGGCTGGCAAGGGGGCACTCACGCCGCTGGACGATTACGTGAAGCGCTCGCCGACCATCAACATCGACGACGTGATCCCGATGTTCCGCGAAGCGAGCGTCTACAAGGGGAAGCGGTTCGGCATGCCATTCAGCGGAGGCAGCTTCTTCTTTTACTACAACGAGGACCTGTTCAAGGCGGCCGGCGTGCCGGTCCCCACGTCCAGGTGGACGTGGCAGGACTTCCTGGACGTGGCGGCCCGGCTGACCAAGCGCGAGGGCAACCGGGTGACCCAGTGGGGCGCGAACCGGGGCGTCTACACGAGCTGGGTGTATAGCGCGGGCGGCAGGTTCACCGACGACACCCTGAAGACGTGCCTCCTGGACAGCCCCGAGGCCATCGAAGGCTTGACCTACATGCAGGACCTGATCCACAAGCACAAGGTCGCGCCGACCAACGAGGCCCTCCAGGAAGAGAACGCCAACTCGCTGTTCATCTCCGGCAAGAGCGCGATGGGCTACAGCAACAGCACCATCGCGCTGCAACTGGGCGACAAGGCGAAGTACAAGTGGTTCTCGGTCGTCGATCCGAAGGGGCCCAAGGCCCAGCGCGCCCACGCCGGCGCCAACATGGCCACGCTGCAGGAACAATCCAGGAACAAGGACGCCGCGTTCCGACTGTTGGAGTGGATATCCAGCACCGAGGGGCTACTGGCCCGGGGCATCCCCGAGGTCGTCCGCAAGTCACAGCTCGATCATCCCAACCTTGTCAAGACCCTCGACCCGTCGTACCAGGGGCCCAGCCGAAGCCTCGAGTTCGTGAAGCTGATCATGGAGGCCAACATGATCGGCGCGATGCCGCCGATGACCCCCAAGTGGGCCGAGGCAAGCACGGCGATCAACACCGAGTTCGACAACATCTGGTTCAACCGCAAGCCCGTGGCCCAGGCGGCGCAGGACGCCGTCAAGAAGGCCAACCCGATCCTCGCGCAGTGGAAGGACTGAGCCAATGACCGACGGCGCGTGACCGTTGACCCCCGGCCGGCCTGGCGTCCGGGCCGGCCGGGCCACATCCCAGTGGGTTGCGGAAAGTCCCTTGACGGCTCCGGGAAGGTCCAGGAAGGGCCGCCGCCCGTCCTGGCGG